>DAITLT010000358.1:0-3265 GCA_036835505.1 Pseudomonas sp. | reverse complement strand
AACCGGGGACCATTTCTCGCAGCAACGCGGCTCGCGATGAAACGGGAACAGACCCGAGCCCGGATGAAATCCGGGTGAAAATGGACAAGGTAACCAGCGCCCCGGATTGCATCCAGGCTACAAAAATGCCGTTCACTTGACTGAAGTGAACGGCATTCCATCGCCCGAACGGGCTTTTGTTAGGTTCTGCGCCCGTTACATATTGAGCCCTGTGGCCGGACGATGTCTGGGGCGCGGTCATTCGTAGGGTGGGTTAGCGGCGCAGGCGCGGGGGCTTGCCTCACCGCGCAAGCCCGGCGCCGCGTAACCCACCATGCGGCTTGCCGGTCGAGCGCCATGATCGGTTACGCCGCGGTCGGGTTTGGCGTTGCGGGCAGGCCGTGGTTCGCGCCTAAGCCACCCGACAAAAGCACCGTGCAACAGGTAACCGGGACAGAGCCTTTAACCCCAGCAACTCACGCCAGGGTGCGCTTGCCCTGGGCCGCGCTGGCGGGCATCGGGCCCTTGGCCAGTTCGGCCTGCAGGGTGGCCTCATCGAGTTGCTTGCACCACTTGGCCACCACCACGCTGGCCACGCCGTTGCCGACCAGGTTGGTCAGGGCGCGGGCTTCGGACATAAAGCGATCGATGCCCAGAATCAGTGCCAGGCCTGCCACCGGCAAGGTGCCGACCGCCGAGAGCGTCGCCGCCAGCACGATAAAGCCGCTGCCGGTTACACCCGCCGCGCCCTTGGAGGCGATCAGCAGCACCGCCAGCAAGGTCAACTGATCAACCAGGCCCATTGGTGTATCCGTGGCCTGGGCAATAAACACCGCCGCCATGGTCAGGTAAATCGAGGTGCCGTCCAGGTTGAAGGAGTAGCCGGTGGGAATCACCAGGCCCACCACCGACTTGTCACAACCGAGCTTCTCCAGCTTGCGCAGCATGTTCGGCAACACCGACTCCGACGACGAGGTGCCCAGCACGATCAGCAGCTCCTCGCGGATATAGCGGATAAAACTGAGGATATTGAAGCCGTGGGCGCGGGCGATGCCACCGAGGATCACCAGCACAAAAAACACGCAGGTGATGTAGAAACACAGCATCAACTGGCCCAGTTGCACCAGCGAACCCACGCCGTACTGGCCGATGGTAAAGGCCATGGCGCCGAAGGCACCGAGCGGCGCGACCTTCATGATCATGCCGATGATGTTGAACATCACCTGGGCGATGCGGTCGATAAAGTCCAGCACCGGGCGGCCATAGTCACCCATGCGATGCAGGGCAAAACCGAACATCAGGGAGAACATCAGCACCTGCAGGATGTCGCCGCTGGCGAAGGCGCCGACCACGGTGCTCGGGATGATATTGAGGAAAAAGCCGATGGTGCTCTGCTGCGCGCCGGCCTGGGTGTAGGCGCTGATCCCGGCGGTGTTCAGGGTGGCCACATCGACATGCATGCCGGCGCCCGGCTGCATCAGGTTGACCACCAGCAGACCAATCACCAGCGCCACGCTGGATACGATCTCGAAGTACAGCAGCGCCAGGCCGCCGGTCTTGCCCACGGCTTTCATGTTCTGCATGCCGGCAATGCCACTGACCACGGTGCAGAAGATGATCGGCGCAATGGCCATCTTGATCAGCTTGACGAAGCCATCGCCAAGCGGCTTCAGCGCCACCCCGGCTTGCGGATAAAAATGACCGATGGCAACGCCCAGGGCGATGGCCACCAGCACTTGCACATACAGACTTGTGTAAAAGGGTTTGCGGGTCATGGCAGGGTTCCTCATGGGCGCGCCGAGCACCCTTCAGGGGTACGACGGCAAACGCAGCGCTGACTCTCCTTACCTGGAGAGATTTATTTTTCACTCGCGCTCAAGGCAAGCTTGTCAGGCCTAATTGCAAGCCCAATGCCAGGCCAGGATTAAAATATAAATCCTTTAAAAACATAGAGTTAAAAATAAATAGGCGGAAAAACAGCGGCCAATCTGGCGGATCTTCGCACGCCTTCTGGCGGTTATCCGCCAAGCCGACCAGGCAAGCGCCGCCACGCCTGAGCAACACGCCCGCCAGCGGCTTGTGGCGATGCCAACCGGCGGCCTAACATCCTGCTACAGGCCGGCCAACAGGCGTCCTGTGACCGCCCATTTGCACAGCACCCAGGGGTCTGCGTGATCACCGACATAGCCCAGCCATCGATTGCCCGACGCCCACGCTGGCGCAGCTTGCTGTGGCTCACCCTGGCGCTGTTGCCGCTGCTGTGGCCGGTGCAACAACTGGCCGAGCGCTACTACCGGGAAAAACTCCTGGAGCGCAACAGCCAGACCCTCGACCTGTTTGTCGCCAACCTGCTCGGCACCCTGCAACGCTATGAGGTGCTGCCCACCCTGCTCGGCGACCTGCCAGCCCTGCGTGCCGCCCTGGCCACGCCCCAGGACGACACGCGCCTCCAGCAAGCCAACCAGTTGCTCAAGGCCAGCGCCGAACTCACCGGCGCCGCGGTGATTTACCTGATGGCCAGCGACGGCCAGACCATCGCCTCGTCAAACTGGGACCAGGCCGACAGCTTCACCGGGCGCAACTTCACCTTTCGCCCGTATTTTCGTGATGCCATGGCCGGCAAACCCGGACGCTTCTTCGGCCTCGGCACCTCATCGGGCAAGCGCGGCTATTACTTTGCCGATGCCCTGCACGAGAACGGCAAGATCCTCGGCGTGCTGGTGGTCAAGATCCACCTCGATCACACCGAAACCCTGTGGGGCAAAACCCCCGAGCAACTGCTGGTGACCGACGCCAACGGCGTGGTGATTCTGACCTCACAAACCGACTGGCGTTTTCGCGCCAGCCGCCCGCTAAGTGCCAGCAGCCGCCAGCAGATTGCCCGCGACCAGCCCTACCCGACCATCGACCCTCCGCCGCTGCAACTGCCCGCCCAGCAGTGGCTGCAACAAAGCCGCAGCCTGGCCCAGACCGACTGGCAGGTGAGCATCCTCGCCCCGCGCTACCTGGTCAGCCAGCCGGTGCGCACGGTGTTGTTGATCACCGCCGCCAGCCTGCTTGCCGTGCTGCTGCTGCTCGGCCTGCTGTTGCAACGGCGGCGCCATTACCTGCAACGCATCGCCCTGGCCGCGCAAGCGCGCAACGAGCTGGAAATCCGCGTACACCAGCGCACCCAGGATCTCCAAAACCTCAACAACCGCCTCAAGGATGAAGTGCTCGAACGCGAACACACCCAGCAAGAACTGCTGCGTACCCAGGACGAGCTGCTGCAAGCCGGCAAGCTGTC
>DAITLT010000357.1:0-3285 GCA_036835505.1 Pseudomonas sp. | reverse complement strand
AGTTACGCACGCCGTCCCAGCGCGCACGGCCCAGGCGTTGCAGGTCATGGATGGACAGTTCGTCGGGTTCCGATTTCATCAGCCAATGGGCCACGGTGGGAGCTCTCTGCAATAAAAATGTGACAGACCGACGGTTGACTGACGCCAGAACTTGCGCGGGCCTTCACGTTGTTGGACGATAGTCTCGCTTATGCTGCGTTCTGCGGCGAAAAATAAGAATAACGCCGGTCATCGTGGGAAGTTTGCCAAGTTTAAGGGGGGGCAATCGATGAAACGCAAGCCAGATTTACTGTGGGTATTGGTTATTGTCTTTGGTCTGGGGGTGGTCACCACCGGCTACACCCAGAGCTTGTGGGAGCGCCAGGACGCGGCGCCGGTCAATCAGGTGCAGCAACCCTGAGCCCTCGCGCGTCAATTCGGACGACGCGCCACGCCATACCAGCCTCGCTCGGTCACGGTTGCCTGCAAGGGCACATCCCAACTCGCCGTGGGCAGTTTCTCGACGCGCTGACATTCATGGGCCAGGCCTAGCAGCCGCGGCTGGTGCATGCCTGGGTGGCGGGTTTTGTGCGCCAGGCTGCGGTCATAGAAGCCGCCCCCCATGCCCAGGCGCCCGCCGTGGGCATCAAAACCTACCAGCGGCAACAGGATCAGGTCCAGGGCCCAGACCTTGCGCTGACGGGCGCGGTTGGTCAGCGGCTCGGCAATCCTGAAGCGGTTGCGGCGCAGCTTGTCCTGCGGGTTGATGCGCTGAAACACCATCTTGGTTTTCGGCCAGGCGCTGAGCACCGGCAGGTAGGTGATCTTGCCCCGACGTTGGGCGGCGCGCAGCAGCCAGCCGGGGTCGATCTCGCCATCGTTGGGCAGGTACAGGGCGATGTGCCGGGCGCGGCGAAAGATCGGGTGCTGGGCCAGTTGCTTGTACAGGTTGCGGGCCGCGCGTTGCTGTTGCGCATGGCTGAGGGCGCGACGGGCGGCGCGCAATTGGCGGCGCAGTTGGGCGCGATTTGCCGTGGCGGCATTATTCATGGCGATGGCTGTTTGCGTGGGCGGTGTTGCGGGGTGTGCCGAGCGGCAGCGCGGTTTGATGTTACATGCGCTGCAGGCGCAAAGATGACTCCCCAGCGTGCCGCTGTCGGCTTGGCCCTTGAACCCGAAAGTTCAAGGTGGAGGTTGCAGGAAACCTTTAGGCTTTCCGTCTGGCGGACATGCGCACCGGTCTCAACTTGCAACCCCCAGGGTAGTGCGAATCGGCTCAGGGACATCACCAACTGGCGCACACACCAGGGAGGAGTGGCCAGTATACCCGCCAATCTGAAAAAAAAGCATGCCGCCTGGCCATCGGCCTTATTGCTCATCCGGATGGCTGGCCAGGGCCTGGTCGACGCGGCCGAGCAGGTCGCGCACGCAGTCGCGGGTTTCGTTGGCTTGTTGGTCGAGGCGCTGCTGTTTATGCAGCAGGTCGTGGGTGATGTTCAGCGCGGCCATCACGGCCACCCGGTCGGCACCTATGACTTTGCCGCCGGAGCGGATCTCGCGCATCTTGCCGTCCAGGTAGCGGGCGGCGTTTTCCAGGTTGGCGCGCTCATCGGCCGGGCAGGCAATGCAGTAGTCCTTGTCGAGGATCTGCACGGTGAGGGTCTTGGCTTGGCTCATGTGTCTTGCTCCAGGGCTTTCAGGCGCGAAATCATCGATTCGACCTTGTGCCGGGCCATTTCGTTCTTTTCGATCAGATGGGCGCGTTCCTCGCGCCAGGCCTTTTCGTTCGCCCGCAGGTGCCGGTTCTGCACCTTGAGGTGCTCGACGCTCTGAATCAATAACTCAAGCTTGGCTGTCAGTGCGCGCAGATCGGCGTCTTCCATTGGCTCTCTACTTGGCAATAAACGAGCGGGGCCATACAGGCCCGGCTCGGCGTGGGGTCAAACCCGTCGAGCGCCGTGAATGGTCTTGGCGCGTCTGCCGGTGCTAGGATACGAGGCCTTCATTCTAGTCATTGCGCCGTCTGGCGCCTAGTTCAGATACCTATTCCGATGACCACTCAAAATTCCCCGTACGCTGCCTTCGCCGCCCTGCTCGCCAGCAGTGCTCAACCCGTTTCGCCGGCCGAGTTGCATGGCCTGCTGCTCGGTCGCAGTTGCGCAGGTTCCGGCTTCGACCTCGAACCCTGGCTGGTGGATGCCGCCGAACTGCTCGGTGGCGAGCCCCAGGACAACGTGCGCCAGGCGCTGATCGGCCTGCAGGAAATGGTCAAGGGCGAGCTGACCGGCGACGAGGTCACGGTGGTCTTGTTGTTGCCCGCTGACGATGCGCCGCTGGTTGAGCGCGCCCAGGCCCTGGGCCTGTGGTGCCAGGGGTTCCTCGGTGGCTTTGGCCTGACCGCCCGCGACAGCGCGTTGTCGGCCGAGGCCATGGAAGTGCTCCAGGATCTGGCCGCCATCGCCCAGGTGCAGAGCGCCCTGGAGGAGTCCGAAGACGGCGAGAACGACTACATGGAAGTCATGGAATACCTGCGCGTGGCGCCGTTGCTGCTGTTCGCCGAGTGCGCCAAGCCGCTGGCCGCCGCGCCGAAACCGTCCCTGCACTGATCACTCGAGAGTCGTTATGACCTGCATTCCGAAGGCGGAGTATGCCCGTCGGCGCAAGGCGCTGATGGCGCAGATGGAACCCAACAGCATTGCTATTCTGCCGGCGGCCCCCGTGGCTATCCGCAATCGCGATGTGGAGCATGTCTACCGCCAGGACAGCGATTTCCAGTACCTCAGCGGCTTTCCCGAGCCGGAAGCGGTGCTGGCCCTGATTCCCGGTCGCGAGCATGGCGAGTACGTGCTGTTCTGCCGCGAGCGTAACCCCGAGCGCGAGCTGTGGGATGGCTTGCGGGCCGGCCAGGATGGCGCTATCAGCCAGTACGGCGCCGATGATGCCTTCCCGATCGCCGACATCGACGAGATCCTGCCGGGCCTGATCGAGGGCCGTGAGCGGGTCTATTACGCCCTCGGCATTCATCAGGAATTCGACCGTCATCTGATGGAGTGGATCAACGTGATCCGCTCCAAGGCGCGCCAGGGTGCTCAGCCACCCAATGAGTTCGTCGCCCTCGACCACCTGCTGCACGACATGCGTTTGTACAAGTCGGCGGCGGAGGTGAAGGTGATGAAAGAGGCCGCGCAGATTTCCGCCCGTGCCCATGTGTGCGCGATGCAGGCCTGCCGCGCCGGGCTGTATGAGTACAGCCTGGAAGCCGAGCTGGATTACGAGTTCCGCAAGGGCGGGGCGAAGATGCCGGCC
>DAITLT010000356.1:0-3292 GCA_036835505.1 Pseudomonas sp. | reverse complement strand
CGGCGGGGTTGCGTGAGCACGGGGTAATCGTGCGGCACTTCAAGCAGGCACGGATCGCCCAGTTCCTGCGCATCAGCATCGGCACGCCGGAGCAGAATCAGGCGCTGCTGGATGCCTTGGCGGTGTGTCTGGCTTGAGTAACGACTGAATAGAAAACGGCGCCCGAGGGCTAATGCCCGTCAGTTAAGCGGCTCGCCCGGAGCATTTACCCTGCACCAGGCCCCTGTGGTGTAGCCCGGATTGCATCCGGGGGGATTTGCAGGGTAACGAGCGTCCCGGATTGCATCCGGGCTACAAAAAGCCATTGCCTTGGCTTAAGTGATCGGCATTAGCGCCCGAGGGCGCCGTTTTCTATGTTGGCGAGGGTTATTTGTTCTCGCTATTGCTCACCGGCGGGCGCAGGCCGATTTCGCTGCGCAGCTCCAGGGCCTGGCCGTTGCGCAGGATGGCGATGCTCACCACTTCGCCGGGCTTGGCCTGGGCCACCAGGTTCATGCTCTTGCGTCCGTCGCTGGCCGGCTGGCCGTCGATGCTGAGGATGATGTCGCCGGGTTGCAGGTTGGCCCGCTCGGCCGGGCTGTTGCGGTAAATCCCGGCCACCACGATGCCGGGGCGACCCTCCAAGCCAAAGGATTCCGCCAGCTCCGGGGTCAGTGGCTGCACTTCGATGCCCAGCCAGCCACGGATCACCCGGCCATGTTCGATGATCGCGTTCATCACCTCCAGGGCCAGTTTGCTTGGAATGGCAAAGCCGATGCCTTGCGAGCCGCCGCTCTTGGAGAAGATCGCGGTGTTGATGCCGATCAGATTGCCCAGCGCATCGACCAGGGCGCCGCCGGAGTTGCCGGGGTTGATCGCCGCGTCGGTCTGGATAAAGTCCTCGTAGGTGTTCAGCCCCAGTTGGTTGCGTCCGGTGGCGCTGATGATGCCCATGGTCACGGTCTGGCCGACGCCGAAGGGGTTGCCGATGGCCAGGGCCACGTCGCCGATCTGGATCTTGTTGGAGTGGCCGAGGGTGATGGCCGGCAGGTCGGGAAGGTCGATCTTGAGCACCGCCAGGTCGGTTTCCGGGTCACTGCCGATGACCTTGGCCAGGGTTTCGCGGCCATCCTTGAGGGCCACGACGATCTGGTCGGCGCCGCTGACCACATGGTTGTTGGTCAGCAGATAACCTTCCGGGCTCATGATCACCGCCGAGCCAAGGCTCGACTCCATGCGCCGCTGGCGAGGCAGGTTGTCGCCATAAAAGTGCTGGTATTGCGGGTCATTGGCCAGCGCCGAGGCGGGTTTGCTCACCACTTTGCTGGTGTACAGGTTGGCCACCGCCGGCGCGGCATTGCCCACGGCCTCGGCATAGGACACCGGGCCTTGCTGCAGCAGGCCGTAGTTCGGCGCTTGTTGCAGGTGTACGTCCTGGCGCGGCAGGCCAACCCACTCGGGGTAGCGCTGGATGATCAGCAGGGCGGCGAGTACGCCGACCACAAGCGGCCAGCCATAAAATCGCAGGGCCTTGGGCATGGAGTGAATCCTGAGGGTTGCGGGGGCCGGAGGCGGCCCTTAAGGTGGCGCCATTATAGAGAGGCCGGGGGCTGCACAAGTAGCCTGTTTGCCGCTCGTGTCGACAGTTTTGGAGTGTCTTTGCCATGGCCATTGCCCTGACCACCCTGGTGGAAGAAACCGAGCGTTACCTGAATGCCGCGCGGATCAGCGATTACTGCCCCAATGGCCTGCAGGTGGAGGGGCGCCCGCAGGTACGCCGCATCGTCAGCGGCGTAACCGCCAGCCAGGCGCTGCTGGATGCCGCGGTGGAGGCCGATGCCGATGTAGTGCTGGTGCATCACGGCTACTTCTGGAAGGGCGAAAATCCGTGCATCACCGGGATCAAGCAGCGTCGTTTGAAGACCCTACTCAGCCACGACATCAGCCTGCTGGCCTATCACCTGCCCCTGGATGTGCATCCCGAGGTGGGCAACAACGTGCAGTTGGCCCGCCAGCTCGATCTGATTGTCGAAGGCCCGCTGGAGGCCGATAACCCGCGCAGTGTCGGCCTGCTCGGTGCCCTGGCCGAGCCCATGAGCGGCCGCGACTTTGCCCGCAAGGTGCATGAGGTGCTGGGCCGCGAGCCGTTGCTGATCGAGGGCGAGGGGCTGATTCACCGGGTTGGCTGGTGTACCGGCGGCGGCCAGGGCTACATCGATCAGGCGATTGCCGCCGGTGTCGATCTGTACCTGACTGGCGAGGCCTCCGAGCAGACCGTACACAGCGCGCGGGAAAACGGCATCAGTTTTATCGCCGCCGGCCACCACGCCACCGAGCGTTACGGGGTGCAGGCCCTGGGCGATTATCTGGCCCGGCGCTTCGCCCTTGAGCACCTGTTTATCGACTGTCCGAATCCCGTTTAAGGGGAATATGACTAGAACCTTTAGGTCTAACCCGGCGCCTGATTAGAAGCAGGTGCTGTGCTAAAGTTCGCGCCTTGTCCACGGCCAGCCGGCCGTCCTCTTGCCAATGTGAGTAGCCATGCTCGACAAAATGACGCATCTGAAACAGCTGGAGGCGGAAAGCATCCACATCATCCGCGAGGTCGCCGCCGAGTTCGATAACCCGGTGATGCTCTATTCCATCGGTAAAGATTCCGCCGTGATGCTGCACCTGGCGCGCAAGGCGTTCTTCCCCGGCAAGCTGCCGTTTCCGGTGATGCATGTCGACACCCAATGGAAGTTTCAGGAGATGTATGCGTTTCGCGACAAGATGGTCGCGGACCTGGGCCTGGACCTGATTACCCACGTCAACCCGGATGGCGTGGCGCAGGGCATCAACCCCTTCACCCACGGCAGTGCCAAGCACACCGACATCATGAAGACCGAGGGCTTGAAGCAGGCCCTGGACAAGTACGGTTTCGATGCCGCCTTCGGTGGCGCGCGCCGCGACGAGGAGAAGTCCCGCGCCAAGGAGCGGGTCTACTCGTTCCGCGACAGCAAGCACCGCTGGGACCCGAAGAACCAGCGCCCCGAGCTGTGGAACCTGTACAACGGCAAGGTCAACAAGGGCGAGTCGATCCGCGTATTCCCGCTGTCGAACTGGACCGAATTGGACATCTGGCAGTACATCTACCTGGAAGGCATCCCGATCGTGCCGCTGTACTTCGCCGCCGAGCGTGAGGTGATCGAGAAGAATGGCACCCTGGTGATGATCGACGATGCGCGCATCCTCGAGCACCTCTCGGACGAAGAGAAAGCCCGTATCGTCAAGAAGAAGGTGCGTTTCCGTACCCTCGGCTGCTACCCGCTGA
>DAITLT010000355.1:0-3292 GCA_036835505.1 Pseudomonas sp. | reverse complement strand
GGCGAGGAAGACTTTGACTCACTCTGGAAGTCGCTGTAGATTCCGGGCACTTCCATTTGTCGCCTTTTAGCGCCCGTTCGGCGCAACTTTCCGCACTTGAGCATCGATAGCAGGCGTTACCCCAGGTCCGCTATTCACAGGTTTTAAGCACCCGCCATGGCCATCGAAAAAAAAACCATCCGCCTCCTGATCATTGAAGACTCGCAGAACGAGGCCGAGCGTCTGGTCAGCCTGTTTCGCAACTCCGGGCGAGCCACCCGCGTGCATCGCCTGGTCTCCAGCGATGACCTGCTCCAGGCCCTGCAGCAGAGCTGGGACCTGTTGATTGCCGCCCCCAGCAGCGAACACCTGGACCCCAACGAAGCCATCACGGCCATTCGCCGCCAGGCCAAGGACATCCCCTTTATCCAGTTGGTCGAGGGCAACGACGCCGACGCGATTACCGAGGCCCTGGCCCTCGGCGCCCAGGACGCGCTGCCACAAGGCGAAGACGAACGCCTGATCCTGGTGGCCAATCGTGAGCTGGCCAACCTCGACGAACGCCGCGCCCGGCGGCTCGCCGAAGTGGCCCTGCGCGAGGCCGAAAAACGCTGCCAGCTACTCCTGGAAAGCTCGGTAGACGCCATCACCTATGTCCACGACGGCATGCACATCTACGCCAACCGCGCCTACCTCGAGCTGTTCAGCTACGAAGACGGCGACGAGCTGGAAGGCATGCCGATGATCGACCTGATCGCTAGCTGCGACCAGGCCAGCTTCAAGGATTTCCTGAAGAACTACCAAAGCGCCGAAGGCCATGCCGAACTGGCCTGCACCGGAGTCAAGGGCAATGGCCAGACCTTTGCCGCGCGGATGAACTTTTCCCCGGCCACTTACGACGCCGAACCCTGCACCCAGGTGGTGATCCGCGCCGAGACCGGCAACGCCGAGCTGGAAGAAAAACTGCGCGAGATCAGCAGCCAGGACCTGGTCACCGGTCTCTACAACCGCAACCACTTCCTCGAACTGATGGACGCCGCCGCCGAACGCGCGGTAACCGCCGGGCAAACCGCCAGCCTGGCCTACATCCGCCTCGACCGCTACGCCAGCCTGCTGGCGGAAACCGGGCTGGCCAGCATCGACCTGCTGCTCACCGACCTGGCCAACCTGTTGCGCGCCCACTTCCCCAGCAATGCCCAACTGGCCCGCTTCGGCGACGACGTGTTCAGCGTCCTGCTGCCCGGCCAGAGCGCCGAGCAGAGCCAGGCCGGCCTCAAGGAGCTGCTCAAGAAAGTCGAAGGTCACCTGTTCGACGTCAACGGCCGCACCCTGCAGACCACCCTGTCGATTGGCGTGGCCAGCCTCAACGAGAAAACTCCGCGCGCCCAGGACGTGGTCGACCGCGCCCACCGCTGCGCCGACGAACTGGCCAGCGGCAACGCCATCAAGCTGTTCAACCCGGCCGACGAACTGGCCGCCGCCGCCAACCGTGGCAGCATCGTCGCCATGCTTCAGCAGGCCCTGGAGAACAACAGCTTCCGCCTGCTGTTCCAGCCCATCATCAGCCTGCGCGGCGACAGCCACGAGCACTACGAAGTGCTCCTGCGCCTGCTCAACCCGCAGGGTGAAGAAGTCCCGCCGGCCGACTTCCTGGCCGCCGCCAAGGATTGCGGGCTGGCCGAGAAGATTGATCGCTGGGTGATCCTCAACTCCATCAAGCTGCTCTCCGAGCACCGCAGCAAGGGCCACAGCACGCGCCTGTTCGTCCACCTGTCGAGCGCCAGCCTGCAGGATCAGACCCTGCTGCCGTGGCTCAGCGTGGCCCTAAAGGCCGCGCGCCTGCCCTCCGACGCCCTGGTCTTCCAGCTTGGTGAAGCGGATGCGATCGCCTACCTGAAGCAAGCCAAGAGCCTGACCCAGGGCCTGGCAGAGCTGCACTGCAAGATCGCCCTGAGTCAGTTCGGCTGCTCGCTGAATCCGTTCAATACGCTCAAGCACCTGAACGTCGATTTCGTCAAAGTCGACGGCTCCTTCACCCAGGACCTGTCCAGCGCCGAGCACCAGGAAAGCCTGAAAACCCTGCTCGCCAGCCTGCATGCCCAGGCCAAACTGACCATCGTGCCCTATGTCGAGAGCGCCAGCGTGCTGGCCACCCTATGGCAGGCCGGGGTCAACTACATCCAGGGTTACTACCTGCAAGGGCCGACCCAGTCGATGGATTACGACTTCGCCGCCGGCGACGAGTGATTTTCGCCGCGATAAAAAAACCGCCAAAAAACCAAATGCCGTTCACTTAAGGTGCGACAGAGGTAGCCCGGATGAAATCCGGGAGGGCATTGGCAGGCTAACCCGCTCGTTGCCCTGCAAATCCGCCCCGTATGCAATCCGGGCTACTCAGCCGAGAGGTCGTTTTTTATCGGCGCCGTGAGCGGCTCAATCGTGACCGTCGCGGTCGCGAAAGCCGAGCAGATAGAGAATACCGTCCAGGCCCAGGGTGGAAATCGCCTGTTTGGCCGACTGCTTGACCAGCGGCTTGGCGCGGAACGCCACACCCAGGCCCGCCAACCCCAGCATCGGCAAGTCATTGGCACCATCGCCCACGGCTATTGTTTGCTCCAGGCGCAGGCCTTCCTTGTGCGCCAGCTCGCCCAGCAGATCGGCCTTGCGCTGGGCATCGACGATCGGCTCCACCGCCACGCCAGTCAGCGCGCCGTCGACGATCTGCAGTTCGTTGGCGAACACATAATCGATGCCCAACTTGGCCTGCAACTGGTGGGCGAAGTAGCTGAAACCGCCAGACAGAATGGCGGTTTTGTAACCCAGGCGCTTGAGTTCGGCGAACAGGGTTTCGGCACCTTCGGTCAGGCGCAGGCTGGCGCCGACCTGTTCCAGCGCCGATTCCGGCAAGCCCTTGAGCAGGGCCAGACGCTCCTTGAAGCTGGCGCGAAAATCCAGCTCGCCGCGCATCGCCCGCTCGGTAATTTCCGCCACCTGCTCGCCGACCCCGGCAGCCTTGGCCAACTCGTCGATGACTTCCGCCTCGATCAGCGTCGAGTCCATGTCAAACACCGCCAGGCGCCGATTGCGGCGGAACAACGAGTCGCGCTGAAAGGCGATGTCGACATTCAGCTCCTGGGCCACGCTGAGAAACTCCGCCCGCAGGGCCGCCGGATCGGCCGGCTCGCCGCGCACCGAGAACTCGATGCAGCCCTTGCCCTGGCTCTCCGGGGTGTCCAGCGGCATGCGCCCGGACAGCCGATCGATATGGTCGATATTCAACCCGTAGCGCGCGGTGATGCTGCTCACCCGCTGC
>DAITLT010000354.1:0-3310 GCA_036835505.1 Pseudomonas sp. | reverse complement strand
AGCGGGGGCCATTTCTCGCGCAACCCGAAGGGCCGGGCCGGTTTTTGTGCGAGGCCGCGTTACTCGTCGCTTATTTGGAATAACCAAATCACGCTCCTCGCGCCTTGCCTCGCGCAAAAAACAGGCTCCGGCGCGGCCGCGAATGAAACGGGAACAGACCCTAGGCGAGGCCGCGTCGCTCATCTATGGCGGTAATCCGCCAGCCCCGCAGGCGCAATTGGCGGATTAGCGCCAAGGCGTACACCGGCCGCCCTTGTGTTGTTCGCTCGACGCCCCGCCAGCCCGGCCTTCGGGTGTTTTTCGCGGTGCTGGCACAGGCCTTGCTCTGGCCTGGTTAGCGAGCTGACAAGAACAATACTGCTGCCGCTGCAAGGTGCCCTGACCGTTTCGGTTATTGCCGCCTAGACTTGTTCTTGTCTGTCGTGCCGTTGCGCTGTTGTGCGCGCGGCCCACTACAACAACAAGAGGAATATCCGCATGTTCAAGCCAACCCTGCAGGCGTTTGCCTGTGCTTTTGCCCTCGCTGCTAGCTGCTGGTCCCAGGCCGGCGAACCGATCGTCATCAAATTCTCCCACGTGGTCGCCGAGCACACGCCCAAGGGCCAGGGCGCGCTGCTGTTCAAGAAGCTGGTGGAGGAGCGTCTGGCCGGCAAGGTGGCGGTCGAGGTCTACCCCAACTCATCCCTGTTTGGTGACGGCAAGGAGATGGAAGCCCTGCTGCTGGGCGATGTGCAGATGATCGCGCCCTCGCTGGCCAAGTTCGAGCAGTACACCAAGCAGGTGCAAATTTTCGACCTGCCGTTCCTGTTCAATGACATTCAGGCGGTTGACCGTTTTCAGCTCAGCCCCGCCGGCCAGGGCCTGCTGCGCTCGATGGAAAGCAAGAACATCACCGGCCTGGGTTACTGGCACAACGGCATGAAGCAATTGTCCGCCAACAAGGCGCTGTACGAGCCCAAGGACGCCCGCGGCCTGAAGTTCCGGGTGCAGGCCTCCGCGGTGCTTGAGGAGCAGTTCAAGGCGGTGCGCGCCAACCCGCGCAAAATGAGCTTCGCCGAGGTCTACCAGGGCCTGCAGACCGGCGTGGTAAACGGTGCGGAAAACCCCTACTCGAACATCTACAGCCAGAAGATGTACGAGGTGCAGAAGTACATCACCGAGTCCAACCACGGTGTTCTCGATTACATGCTGATCACCAACAGCAGCTTCTGGAACGGCCTGCCCGCCGACACCCGCAGCGCGCTGGAGCAGATCCTGAGTGAGGTGACCGTCGAGGTGAACAAGCAGGCCGAGGCCCTCAACCAGGGCGACAAGCAGCGCATCCTGGACGCCAAGACCACGCAAATCATCACCCTCAGCGCCGAACAGCGCAGCCACTGGCGTGATGCGATGAAGCCGGTCTGGAGCAAGTTTGCCGACGAGATCGGCAGCGACCTGATCAGCGCCGCCGAAGCCGCCAACGTCGCCCCGTAACGCCTCTGCCGGCGGTGTCGTGAGGCGCCGTCGGCCTTGTTCCGCAATCAGGAGAACCCATCCATGAATGCCCTGCGGCGTGCCTGGGATCATTTCGAGGAAGCCTTTATTGCCTTCCTCCTGGGGGCCATGACACTGGTGACCTTTGTCTATGTCGTCCTCAACAACCTGTACAGCGCCTTTTACAGCCTGGCCGATCAGTGGCCCGCCGCCAGTGAGTGGCTGCTGAGCCTGGGCGATAGCCTGATGGGCATGGCCCAAGCCATGACCTGGAGCATCTCCCTGACCAAGGCGCTGTTTGCCTGGCTGATCTTCTTCGGCCTGGCCTACGGCGTGCGCACCGCCGGCCATATCGGTGTCGATGCCCTGGTCAAGCTGGCCAGCAAGCCGGTGCAGCGCTACCTCGGCATCCTCGCCTGCCTGCTCTGCCTGGGCTATGCCGGGCTGCTGGCCGTGGCCAGTTTTGCATGGATTCAAACCCTGTTTCGCGCCGGCATCGGTGCCGAAGACCTGGGCCACTTCGGCGTCATGCAGTGGCAGATCGGCGCCATAGTGCCGCTGGGTTTTACCCTGGTGTTTATCCGCTTCGGCGAGGTGCTCTGGCGCATCCTGCGGCGCCAACAAACCGGCCTGGGCCTGGCCGATGAAACCGCCGATGCGCTGAAGCTGGCCGAGCACCAGGAGGCGCAGCCATGACCATTGCCTTTCTGTTTATTGCCCTGTTCAGCCTGATGCTGATCGGCGTGCCGATTGCCATCTCCCTGGGGCTGGCCGGCTCGGCAACCATCATCCTGTTCAGCCAGGACTCGGTGCGCTCGCTGAGCATCAAGCTGTTTGAAACCTCCGAGCACTACACCCTGCTGGCGATTCCGTTCTTCCTCCTGGCCGGGGCCTTTATGACCACCGGCGGCGTGGCCCGTCGCCTGATCGACTTTGCCAACGCCTGTGTCGGGCATATTCGCGGCGGTCTGGCGATTGCTGCGGTGCTGGCCTGCATGCTGTTCGCCGCGCTTTCCGGCTCCAGCCCGGCCACGGTGGCGGCGGTGGGTTCGATTGCCATCGCCGGCATGGTGCGCTCGGGTTATCCCCAGGCCTTCGGTGCGGGGATCATCTGCAACGCCGGCACCCTGGGCATCCTGATCCCGCCCTCGATCGTCATGGTGGTGTACGCCGCCGCCACGGAAACCTCGGTGGGTAAGCTGTTTATGGCCGGCGTCGTGCCGGGCCTGCTGCTCGGCACCCTGCTGATGGTGGCGATCTATGTGATTGCCGTGAAGAAGAACCTGCCTGCGATGCCCCGCGCGACCCTGCGCGAGTGGCTAAGTTGCGCGCGCAAGGCAAGCTGGGGCTTGCTGCTGATGGTGATCATCCTCGGTGGGATTTATTCCGGGATGTTTACCCCCACCGAAGCGGCGGCCGTGGCCGCGGTGTACTCGGCGTTTATCGCCCTGTTCGTCTACAAGGACATGACCTTCAAGCAGACCCCCAAGGTCCTCCTGGAGTCGGCCAAGCTGAGCATCATGCTGATGTTTATCATCGCCAACGCCATGCTGTTTGCCCATGTGCTGACCACCGAGCAACTGCCGCAGCAGATTACCGCCTGGGTGATCGAGGCCGGTCTCTCGCCAGTGGCCTTTCTCCTGGTGGTGAACATCGTGTTGCTGGTGGCAGGGGCCTTTATGGAACCCTCGGCGATCATCCTGATCCTGGCGCCGATCCTGTTTCCGATTGCCAGCAAGCTGGGCATCGATCCGATCCACCTGGGCATCATCATGGTGGTCAACCTGGAGATCGGCCTGATCACCCCGCCGGTGGGCCTCAACCTGTTCGTCACCTC
>DAITLT010000353.1:0-3319 GCA_036835505.1 Pseudomonas sp. | reverse complement strand
AGGCCAGCAAGGACGAATTCGCCGGGCTGCACGGTGAGCGGCTGAAAATCCGCCTTACCGCGCCACCGGTGGAGGGCAAGGCCAACGCCCATCTGCTGGCGTTTCTCGGCGCCGCCTTCGGTGTGGCGAAAAGCCAGGTGAGCCTGGTCAGTGGCGAACTGAATCGACAAAAACGCGTGCGCATCCAGCAACCCAAGCGCCTGCCCGACCTGCCAGGGCTGACCGCTCAGTCAATCTGACTGACCTTAAGGCGGGATCGTGACGCTTGCTGTTTGACGCCTCGCGGCCGTTCAGCATAATGGCTGCTAGCACTGCGACAGCATGGCCATACTGTGCGTACACTCGCCCACACTTGCAGGATGCCCTTTCCCCCGGAGAGCCAGAATGAGCATGGAACGTCTCAGTCAGCAGGTCAGTGCCTACGTGGCCTGGAAGCGCGAATTGATGCGCGAGATCACCCGCTATCGCAGCTGGCTGATCCACAACCGGCTCAATTCCGACGCCGTTGAGGCCAAGCTGGAGCGCGCCCTCAAGCTGCTGCGCAGCGACCACATCACCCTGGCCTTTGTCGGCGAGTATTCGCGCGGCAAGACCGAGCTGATCAACAGCCTGTTCTTCTCCGAATACGGCCAGCGCATGCTGCCGTCCCAGGCCGGGCGTACCACCATGTGCCCTACCGAGCTGTTTTTCGACCCGCGCTCGGAGCACTCCTATATCCGCCTGCTGCCGATCGAGACCCGCGCGGCAGAAGCCAGCGTGGCGCAGTTCAAGCGCATTCCCCGGCACTGGGTGAATATCCCCCTGGACCTCAGCGACCCGGACAACATGGTCCAGGCCTTTACCCAGGTGGCCAAAACCAAGCCGATGCCGGTGGAGCAGGCCATTCAACTGGGCTTCCACCCGGACATGCTGGAAAGCGCCGGCAAGCCGGGCATCGTGCTGGTGCCGGCCTGGCGCCATGCGATCGTCAACTTCGACCACCCGCTGCTGCGCCAGGGCCTGCGCATCCTCGACACCCCCGGTCTGAATGCCCTGGGTAGCGAGCCGGAACTGACCCTGTCGATGCTGCCCAACGCCCAGGCGGTGATCTTCCTGCTCAGCGCCGACACCGGCGTGACCGCCAGCGACATGGCGGTGTGGCAGCAGCATATTCGCCAGCTCGACGATGAAAACCCGATCTGCCTGTTTGCCGCCCTGAACAAGATCGACGTGCTCTGGGACGACCTGGCCGGCGAAGCCTTCGTCCAGCACGCGATCGAGAAAATCCGCAGCGCCACCGCCAAGCAACTGGGCATCAGCCGCGACAACGTGCTGCCGATCTCGGCCAAGCAGGCCCTGCTGGCCAAGGTGCGCAAGGACCAGGAGCTGCTCGAGCGCAGCCAGTTGGGCGACCTGGAAACCCTGCTCTGCGAGCGCATCGTGGCGCAGAAGGAACGCCTGCTGGAGGAGCGCGTGGTCAACCAGGTATTGGCCCTGCTGCAAAACAGCCAGCATGTGCTCAACCTGCGCCTGGCCAAGGTCAATGAGCAGCAACAGTTGCTGTCCAGCCACCACCAGGACAACGGCCAGTTGCTGTTCGAGCTGACCGCCAAGACCAAGGAAGACCACGGCCAGCACCACAAGCGCCTGCTCGGCCTGAAGACCAACCAGCGCCTGCTCAAGCGCCAGGGCGACCTGCTGCGCAGCGCCGTACGCAGCGAGCGACTGGATGAACACCTGGCGCTGCTGAGCAAGAACCTCACCGGCAGCTGGACCACCTTCGGCATCAACCAAACCATTCTGTTCTTCTTCCGCAGCGTGGAGGCCGATCTGCAGACCCTGGGCCAGGAAGCCGAAATGGCCAACAAGATGGTCGCCGCCATCTACCGCCGGCACAACGAAGAGAATCCCCTGCACGGCGTCGACGCCCCGCAGTTCAGCATCAAGCGGCCGCTGCGCGAGCTGCAACAACTGCAAGGCAAGGCCGACCGCTTCCGCCTGCACCTGAAGACCCTGCTCAGCAACCAGACCACCCTCAGTCGGCGCTTCTTCGCCACCCTGGTGCAGGAAGTCATCGGCCTGCACCAGCGCCTGCGCCAGGAGGCCGAGCAGTGGGCCGGCGATGCCCTGATGCCGCTGCTGCAGCACACCCTGGAAAACAAGCAGATGCTGGAGACCCACATGCTGCGCCTCAAGGCCCTGGCCCAGGAAACCCAGCAAACCCGCACCCGCAGCCAGCATCTGGGACGCTATCAGGACGAACTGCAGCAGCAACTGGCCCAGGCCAACGAGATGCTGCGCATGCTGCGCCGACCGGCGCCCGTGCAACGCCAGGGCAAGGTGGTCAGCCTGCCGGGCGCCGGGCGCGGCCACAGCGCCGCAGACTGATTCGACGCGTCAATCAAGCGCTGTTCAGCCACCGCCCCATGCGCTTGCCGCCTGGGGCGGTGCTCTTTAGACTGGCGCCTCATTTAAGCGCGAGCAGGGTCAATGCCCACCGTCTTTGCAGAAGATTCCGTTGGTCTGGTCAGCCCGCAAACCCTCAGGTTTGCCGAGCCGCTGACCCTGGCCTGTGGCCGCAGCCTGGCCGACTACCAGTTGGTCTACGAAACCTATGGGCAACTGAACGCCAGCGCCAGCAACGCGGTGCTGATTTGCCATGCGCTCTCCGGCCACCACCACGCCGCCGGCTATCACCGTGTCGACGAACGCAAGCCAGGCTGGTGGGATAGCTGCATCGGCCCCGGCAAGCCGATCGACACCAACAAATTCTTCGTCGTCAGCCTGAATAACCTCGGCGGCTGCAACGGCTCCACCGGCCCGTCGAGCATCAACCCGGCCAGCGGCAAGCCGTTCGGCGCGGACTTCCCGATGATGACCGTGGAAGACTGGGTACACAGCCAGGCGCGTCTGGCCGATCGCCTGGGCATTGGCCAATGGGCCGCGGTGGTCGGCGGCAGCCTGGGTGGCATGCAGGCGTTGCAATGGAGCATCAGCTACCCCGAGCGCGTGCGCCACTGCCTGGCCATCGCCTCGGCACCCAAGCTGTCGGCGCAGAACATCGCCTTCAACGAGGTGGCGCGTCAGGCCATCCTCTCCGACCCGGACTTCCACGGCGGACACTTCCAGGAACAGGGCGTGATCCCCAAGCGCGGGCTGATATTGGCGCGCATGGTCGGCCACATCACCTACCTGTCGGATGACGCCATGGGCGAGAAATTCGGCCGCGACCTGAAGAGCGACAAGCTCAACTACGACTTCCACAGCGTCGAGTTCCAGGTCGAAAGCTACCTGCGCTACCAGGGCGAGGAGTTCTCCGGGCGTTTCGACGCCAACACCT
>DAITLT010000352.1:0-3321 GCA_036835505.1 Pseudomonas sp. | reverse complement strand
GAACCGGCAGCCTGGATCTGGATGTTCACGCTCGGGTAGAGCTTTTTGTAGTCTTCGGCCCACAGGGTCATCAGGTTGGCCAGGGTGTCGGAACCGACACTGGACAGGTTGCCCGATACACCAGTGGTCTTGTTGTAGGCCGGGATGGCCGGGTCAACATTGGCCACGGCGCTGGCGGTGGCAACACCGGCAGCTACAAAGGTCAGGGCCGTCATCAAACGCTTCAGTTTCATGCCTTACTCCGAGCAGGATAGGGGTAGATCGGGGGCCAGTATCGGTAGGCCGTATGAACACTCTATGACGCGATTGTTACAGTTAGATGAAGGCCCCTAGCAGGCTGTGGTTTGCTCGCCACGGCGGATATACAGCCCCAGCAGCAGGCCCAGACCGCACAAGGCCAGCACATACCAGGCCGGGCCCAGGGCGCTGAACCTGAGCAGCAAGGCCACCACCATCGGGGTCAGGCCGCCGAAGATCGCGTACGCCAGGTTGTAGGAGAACGACAGACCACTGAAACGCACGGCCGGCGGGAAGGCCTTGACCAGCACATAGGGCACCGCACCGATCATGCCCACGCCCAGACCCGTCAGGGCATACAGCGGCAGCAGCCAGTCCGGGTGGGCCTTGAGGTTGCTGTAAAAGCTCCAGGTCAGGGCCGCCAGCAGCAGGCTGCCGAAGCTAAACACCCGGCCCGCGCCAAAGCGGTCGGCGAGCATGCCGGCCAGCACGCAACCCAGGCTGAGAAAGACGATGGCCAGACTGTTGGCCTCCAGGGTCTGGGCCGGGGCGAAACCGTAGGCGCTCTGCAATACGCTGGGGGTCATCAGGATCAGCACCACGATGGCTGCCGACAGCAGCCAGGTCAGCAACATGGACAGGATGATGGCGCTGCGGTGCTCGCGCAGCACGGTCTTCAGCGGCAGCTCGGCGGCCAGCGCCTGGCGCAACTGCAACTCGGCAAACACCGGCGTCTCATGCAGCCAGCGGCGCAGATACACCGCCAGCAAGCCAAACACGCCACCGAGCAGGAACGGCAGGCGCCAGGCGAAGTCCAGCAGCGCCTCGGGGCTGTACAGGCGGTTGATCAGGGTCGCCACCAGCGAGCCGAGCAGGATGCCGGCGGTCAGGCCGCTGGTCAGGGTGCCGCAGGCCAGACCAATGCGCCGCGCCGGCACATGCTCGGCGACGAACACCCAGGCGCCCGGCACTTCACCGCCAATCGCCGCGCCCTGGATCACCCGCAGCACTAACAGCGCCAGCGGCGCCCAGATGCCGATTTGCCCATAGGTCGGCAGCAGGCCCATCAGTAGGGTCGGCAGGGCCATCATAAAGATGCTCAGGGTGAACATCTTCTTGCGCCCCAGCAGGTCACCGAAGTGGGCCATGACGATACCGCCCAGCGGCCGCGCCAGATAGCCGGCGGCGAAGATGCCAAAGGTCTGCAACTGACGCAGCCATTCGGGCATGTCCGCCGGGAAAAACAACTTGCCGACCACGGCGGCGAAGAACACGAAAATGATGAAGTCGTAGAACTCCAGCGCACCGCCGAGGGCCGACAGGGCCAGGGTTTTGTAATCGCTACGGTTCAACGGGCGGGAGGCTGGGGCTTGCAGGGCTTGGGCGGCGGGCATGGGCTTCTCGTCGGAGGCTTCTTATTGGCGATGTACCGGTTATGTGTTGCCGCTATGGCGTCAGGCCGTAAGCGGCTTCAGCCGCGAAATTCGCGGACAACAGAGGCTCAACGCATAACGCGGGCATAACCTTCTTATTAGGGCGGCGGCACCATAGCAAATTGGCCGGCGGCCTGACACAGCGCGCAACAGACTCGACAGTCAATTCCTGAATGCCAGCATCGTCGCCCGGCGCAAGCCCCGATATACTGCGCGGCGGCAAAATCGCTTGCCGACGCAACGGCTGGCTTCAGCTTTATCCGTGCCATTTAATAAGAATTCAGGGGCAGAGGCCCCCAGGCATGCTCGAACTCGAACAAGACGATCCTATTCCGCAGGGCGACCTGGCCTTGCAAATCACCGCACTACCACGGGAAACCAACGGCTTCGGCGACATCTACGGCGGCTGGCTGGTCGCCCAGATGGACCTGGCCGGTACCGCCATGGCCAGCAAGATTGCCGGTGGCCGGGTGGCGACCGTAGCCATCGACCGCATGGCCTTCCTGGTGCCAGTGGCCGTGGGCGCTCAGTTGTCGTTCTACACCCAGGCGCTGGATGTGGGGCGCAGCTCGATCCAGATGATGATTGAGGTGTGGAGCGACGATCCGCTGTCCGGCGACTGGCGCAAGGTCACCGAGGCCGTGCTGGTGTTTGTCGCCATCGACGGCAGCGGTCGCACCCGCCCGGTACCGCCGCGCCGTGGCTGATACGCCAGCGCTTAGCGCCCTGCAACTGGGTGAACTGGCCTGCTGGCGCGTGCGCCATGGCGACGGCGAGCTGCTGATCAGCCAGCAAGGGGCGCAGATCCTGCGTTATGGTCGCGACGGCCAGCCGCCGCTGATCTGGCTCAGCGAACAGGCCGCCTACCGCCGCGGCCAGGGCGTGCGCGGTGGCGTGCCGATCTGCTGGCCGTGGTTTGGCGATCTCAAGCGCAACCCGTCGGCGGTTCAGGCCCTGGCCCCGGATCTCGATGGCGCGGCCTTCCATGGCGGCGTGCGCAGCCGCGACTGGCATCTGGTCGAGAGCAGCGCGGATGCCGACGGCATCAGCCTGACGTTTAGCGGCCCAACCCCGGCCGTTGGCAATCCGGCCTGGCCGGCCGAGCTTGCCGTCAGCCTGCAGATTCGCCTCGACCAGCAGTTGCAGATCCGCCTGCTCAGCCACAACCACGGCAGCCAGGCATTGACCCTCAGCCAGGCCCTGCACAGCTACTTCGCCGTCAGCGACATTCGCCAGGTCGAGGTCGAAGGCCTGGCCGACTGCCGTTACATCGACACCCTCGACGACTGGCAAGAACACCAGCAAGTCGGCGCCCTGGGCTTTGCCGGCGAGACCGACCGCATCTACCTGGGCCTGCCGGCGCGCCTGAGCCTGGTCGATCACGGCTGGCAACGCCGGATCAACCTGCACAGCCAGGGCTCGGCCTCGGCGGTGCTGTGGAACCCCTGGGTAGATAAAGCCCTGCGCCTCAGCGACTTTGCCAACGATGCCTGGCAGCGCATGCTCTGCATCGAAACCGCCAATGCCTGGGACGACTGCGTACAGCTAGCCCCCGGCGCCAGCCACAGCCTGGACCTGCGCCTGAGTTGCGAGGCGCTCTAGGGTCTGTTCCCGTTTCATTCGCGGCCGCGCCGGAGCCGGTTTTTGCGCG
>DAITLT010000351.1:0-3330 GCA_036835505.1 Pseudomonas sp. | reverse complement strand
CAGCGCCGTACGCAGGCGCTCAACCTCGGCAGCCACATCGTCGACGGCGGCCTGGTCTTCTTCTTCGGCGGCCATTTCCAGCAGGTCACGGGCATCGCCCAGGCCGCTGCTCATTTCATCCAGGGTCTCGACGATCTGCGCCAACTGGGCGCGCTCGCGGCCCAGGTTCTGGGCGTACTCGGGATTGTTCCAGACGTTGGGGTCTTCCAGCTCGCGGTTAACTTCGATCAGCCGATCATGCTTGTGATCGTAGTCAAAGATACCCCCGAATAGTCTGGGAGCGTTCGGATAGGTCCTTGATGCTGTTGAGGATCGGGTTGATTTCCATGAGGCAGGGCACTCGCAAACGGAACTTTGGAAAAGCCGGCGAGTATACCCCAGTCACCGCTCGCTGGCACGGCCGGCGCTGGCCTGCGCCGCCCCGCAAACAGCCGCCAGGCCAGAACCCGCAGCGCCTGAGGGCCAACACTGAGCGACGAATGGCCGACAAATACCACGACCAGTTCTCCACCCTGGCGCGCCGCCGCCGTTAGTGTGGCGCCATAAAAACAACAACAGGTCACTTACCAATGCCTCTAAATCGCCAAAACCCAGAAAGTTATCTTTACCTTTCAAATGGTTGCGAACCCCAGAGAACTGCCCGTCGCCACACCGCCGCCATCATTCCGACGCCAACTATTTGCAGTGCCCGGAGCCGTTGATGTCGCTGACCACTAGACACTGCCGTACATTTAGCCGCCGAATGCTGCACAGCCTCCTGCTGTGCCTGGTTGCCAGCACCGCCCTGGCACAGCCCGCCAAACCCTCGGGCCTGGCGCAATCGGCCAGCCAGGTGCGCCTAAGCAACTGGCAGCAATTGCTGCAGAACGGCAGCGGGCTGAATGAGCCGGCCAAGCTGGAGGCCGTCAACCACTTGATCAACGGCTCTATCGCCTACGTCAGCGACCAGCAGGCCTGGGGCCAGAACGATTACTGGGCCACCCCCGAGGAAACCCTCAAGCTGGGCCAGGGTGATTGTGAAGACTTCGCCATCGCCAAATACTTCGGCCTGCTCAAGCTGGGTGTCGCCGTCGAGCGCCTGCGCCTCACCTACGTCAAGGCCCTGGGCCGCAACAACGCACACATGGTGCTGGCCTATTACCCCAGCCCGAACGCCCAGTCGCTGATTCTCGACAACCTCAACAGCCAGGTACTGCCCACCGCCGCCCGCCGTGATCTGCTGCCGGTGTACTCCTTCAATGCCCAGGGCATTTACTTGGCCAAGGCGCCCACCCAGAAACTGCGTCACCCGGTCACCATGCTGGCGCGCTGGGATGAGCTGAGCGCCCGCCTCAGCAGCGACAACAGCCAACAACCGCTGCTGTAACGCCGGCAAACGGGCCATCCTGCTTTCGAAAAATACGATATACACTCCGGCCTATCGATAAAATTCGCGCACCCTACGACCCGCATTCCCGCCGAGTGCTCGCCCATGATGACCCTGCGCCAGATTCGCCACTTTATTGCGGTCGCCGAAACCGGCTCGATTTCTGCCGCCGCCCAGGCCGTATTTATCTCCCAGTCGACCCTGACCCTGGCCATCCAGCAACTGGAAGAAGAGATCGGCGTCAGCCTGTTCAACCGCCACGCCAAAGGCATGAGCCTGACCCACCAGGGCCACCAGTTCCTGCGCCAAGCGCACCTGATCCTGGCCTCGGTCGACAACGCCAAACGCAGCCTGCAACAGAGCACCGACCAGGTGGCCGGCCAGTTGACCATCGGCGTGACCAGCCTGGTGGCGGGCTACTATCTGGCCGACCTGATCACCCGCTTCCAGCGCGCCTACCCGAATGTGCAGACCCGAGTAATCGAGGATGAACGCCCGTATATCGAGCACCTGCTGATCAGCGGCGAAATCGATGTCGGCGTGCTGATCCTCTCCAACCTGGAGGACCGCCACGCCCTGCAGACTGAAGTCCTCACCCACTCGCCGCACCGTCTCTGGCTGCCGGCCCAGCACCCGCTGCTGGAGCTGGACAGCATCAGCCTGGCAGACGTGGCCAGCCAGCCGCTAATTCAGCTCAACGTCGATGAAATGGGCCTCAACGCCCAACGCTTCTGGGCCCAGGCCGGTCTGCAACCGCACATCACCCTGCGCACCGGCTCCACCGAGGCAGTCCGTAGTTTGGTGGCGGCCGGCCTCGGCCTGTCGATCCAGGCCGACATGACCTACCGCCCCTGGTCCCTGGAGGGCGACATCATCGAGGCTCGCGCCCTGGTCGACCTGACCCAGACCCTCGACGTCGGCCTGGCCTGGCGCCGCGGCGCCGCCCGCCCGGCACTGGTGGCGCCATTCCTGACGGTGGCCCGCGAACAGCAAGGCGGACGCCGGCTATCTATTTAATCGAACGCTACTTTCAGTATTTAGCATTTGTAGGGGGCAACCCAGCGAACTAGTCTCGAACCACCCCAAGCCAAGCGCGGGTAAGCGTTGCGGCTACGGGCAACGCCGTGCCGCCCGATGCCGCCCGATGCCGCCCGATGCCGATTAAAGAGTGCTACCGATGGTCGAAGCCAGCGCGACACCCTTCTACAGCGAACTGTTGATCGACGGCCAACTGCTGGCAGGCGAAGGCGCCGCCGAAGCGATCATCAACCCGGCCACGGATGAAGTCCTCACCCAGGTCCGCGAAGCCTCGGCCGAGCAGGTCGAAGCCGCGATCCTGGCCGCCCACCGCGCTTTCACTGACTGGTCGCGCACCACCCCGGCCCAACGCGCCGCGGTATTGCTGGCCATTGCCGACGCCATTGAGCAGCGCGCCGAACCGCTGGCGCGCCTGGAAGCCCTTAACTGTGGCAAGCCTCTGCACCTGGCCCGCCAGGATGACCTGGTGGCGTGCGTCGACGTATTCCGTTTCTTTGCCGGCGCCGTGCGCTGCCAGCAAGGCCAACTGGCCGGTGAATACCTGCCCGGTTACACCAGCATGGTGCGCCGCGACCCACTGGGCGTGATTGCCTCCATCGCGCCATGGAACTACCCACTGATGATGGCCGCCTGGAAGATCGCTCCAGCCCTGGCCGCCGGCAATACCCTGGTATTCAAGCCCTCCGAGCACACGCCGCTGTCGATCCTGGCCCTGGCTCCGGCGCTGAATGAAATCCTCCCGCGCGGCGTGATCAATATCCTCAGTGGCGGCGGCGAAGGCGTCGGCAGCCATCTAGTCAGCCACCCCAAGGTGCGCATGGTGTCGCTAACCGGCGATATCGTCACCGGGCAGAAAATCCTCCAGGCCGCGGCCAAGACCCTCAAGCGCACCCACCTGGAACTCGGCGGCAAGGCGCCGGTGATCG
>DAITLT010000350.1:0-3341 GCA_036835505.1 Pseudomonas sp. | reverse complement strand
GGAGTAACAGCCGCAGGCTGGCCCGCAGGGCGAGCGTAGCGAGTCAAGAGAAAGTAACTCGGCGTAAAGCCAAAACCGGTAGTAGCCCGCGCGCAACAGTTAACGGGTACATGGCCGCTAAAAAGCACAATGCCCTGCACGGCGGGAGCCGTCAGGGCATTGTTAGGTTGCGTCCATGCGGGCGAGCAGCCCGAGCGGGATCAATGCAGGACGTGGGGCCCATCATCGTCGTGCTCAGGCTCACCGGCAGCCAGGCGCCCGGCCATTTGCACACCGGCACTGAACATGGCCTTGGCCACCTCGATATGCTGACCTTGCAGAAACGCCTTGGCATCGCCGGAAAAATCCAGGGTCACCAACGTCTCTTCGTCATCCCCACGGCGCAGGGCAATGCGCCCGTCGGGCAACTCAACGATTTCCAGAAAAGATGTAGGCATTGGCTCAGTCTCCACAGTAGCCGGCCAGTGTAACAGTCAGACTGTATTTCACCCCAGCCCGCTAATCGGCTCTGCGCCTTTTTCACCACTCGGTGAGGGTCTCGCGAAAGCGCAGGGCCAGCACTTTCAGTTGCTGACGCCAGGCTTCCAGCTCGGCCGACGACAGCTCAGGCGCTGCCTGCTCTTCGTCCAGATTGACCGCATTGATCAACGGCAGCGTTGGGTCGACCTTGGCTGCTTTGGGGGCGTGCGGCGGTACAAACAGCGCAGCATGGGCTGCCAGCAACTGAGCCAGCCAGCTGTCCGACTGCAGTGTCAGTTCCACCAGCTCGGCCAGTTCGGGGCTCGGCGAAGTTGCCAGCACGCTGCTGTTGAGCAGCAACTCCACCCGCGGCGCGTTAGCCGGCGCCACATGGTAGTAACCGGCGATCTCATGACACAGGCTCAAGGCCGCGCCATACAGATGAAACAGGCAGGCCTCGCGCTCGGCCTGCAGCAAGGCCTGGGCATTCAGCGCCTGGCCCGACTCGGCACGGCGCATGGCCTCGAGGGCCAAACCGGCAAAGTAGATTTTTTGATTGGTGCGGGTATAGAGCTCGCGCGCCATGACGGCTGCCTCCAGATTGCGGGAACAGAACCAGACGCGCGCCGCTAAACGCGCGCCTGGGCAGGCTTAGCGCTTGTCTTCGACCTTCCAGGCGCCATTGCTGAAGAATGCACGCCAGCCGGTCGGCTTGCCGTCCACTTCAGTCTGCACGTACTGCTCACGGGTCTTGCGGCTGAAGCGAATCACCGCCGGACGGCCATCCGGGTCTTTTTGCGGGGCATCGCACAGGTAGTGATGCTTGGGATCGATCTCGTCCTTGTGCGGGACAATTTCCATGACCAAGGGCGCACGGGTCTCACGGTTTTTCGGGAACTGGCTAGCCGCCAGGAACATGCCCGAGGCACCGTCGCGCAACACGTAGGTGTCGTTGACCTTCTCGCACTTCAACTCCGGCATCTTCACCGCATCCATCTTCGGAGGTGCGGCTTCGCCGTTTTTCATCAGCTTGCGGGTGTTCTTGCATTCGCCGTTGGTGCAGCCGAAGAACTTGCCGAAACGGCCGGTCTTCAACTGCATCTCGCTGCCACACTTGTCGCACTCAAGGCTCGGGCCTTCATAACCCTTGATCCGGTACTGACCCTGCTCGATTTCGTAGCCGGTGCAATCGGGGTTATTGCCGCAGATATGCAACTTGCGCGTTTCATCCAGCAGGTAGGCATCCATGGCGGTGCCGCACTTCTGGCAACGATGCTTGCCCAGCAGCACCCGCGACTCGGACTCGCCTTCATCGTCGGCGGCGATCTCGTCGCCCGGCACCAGGTTGAGGGTCGACTTGCAACGCTCCTTCGGCGGCAAGGCATAGCCCGAGCAACCGAGGAACACGCCGGTCGAGGCGGTGCGAATCATCATCGGCCGGCCGCATTCGCGGCAGGCAATATCGGTTGGCGTCGGCTGGTTGGCACGCATGCCGGCGTCGGGCAGCTCGGCCACTTCAAGCTTCTTCTTGAAGCCCTTGTAGAAGTCATCCAGCACGTTCTTCCAGTCGCGCTGACCTTGCGCCACGTCGTCCAGGTGCTCTTCCATGCCGGCGGTGAAGCCGTAGTCCATCAGGTCGGAGAAGCTTTCGCACAGCCGCTCGGTGACGATGTCGCCCATCTTCTCGGCATAGAAACGCCGATTCTGGGTGGTCACATAGCCACGTTCCTGGATGGTGGAAATGATTGCTGCGTAGGTCGAAGGACGGCCAATGCCACGCTTTTCCAACTCTTTAACCAGGCTGGCTTCGGAGAAACGCGCCGGCGGCTTGGTGAAGTGCTGGGTCGGATCAAGCTTGAGCAGCTTGAGCGCTTCGCCCTGCTGCATGTCCGGCAACACATCGTCTTCGCCAGGCTTGCTCTGCTGCGGCTGGGCGCGGGTGTAACCGTCGAACTTGAGGATACGGCCCTTGGCGCGCAGCTCAAAGGCACCGGCGGCGACACTGACGCTGGTCGACAGGTATTCGGCCGGCGGCATCTGGCAGGCCACAAACTGGCGCCAGATCAATTCATACAGACGCTCGGCATCACGCTCCATGCCGCTGAGCTGGGTCGGTTTGAGATTGACGTCGGATGGACGGATCGCCTCGTGCGCCTCCTGGGCGCCTTCCTTGCTCGAATACAGGATCGGCTTGGCCGGCAGGTACTTGTTGCCGTACTCGCTTTCAATAAAGCCACGCACCATCTCCACGGCATCGGCCGAGAGGTTGGTCGAATCGGTACGCATATAGGTGATGTAGCCGGCTTCATACAGACGCTGGGCCATCATCATGGTCTTCTTCACGCCGAAGCCCAGGCGATTGCTCGCCGCCTGCTGCAGGGTGGAGGTGATATAGGGCGCCGACGGCTTGCTGCTGGTCGGTTTATCCTCACGCTTGACGATGCTGTAGCTGGAGGCTTTGAGCTTCTCCAGCGCGGCCATGGCCTGCTGCTCATTCAGCGGTTTGAAGGCCTCGCCGTTCTCGCGGGCCACTTCAAAATTGACCTTGGCGCCTTTGCTGCTGGCCAGGTCCGCATGGATCTCCCAGTATTCTTCCGGGTTGAAGGCGCGGATTTCTTTCTCGCGCTCCACCACCAGCTTCACCGCCACCGACTGCACCCGGCCGGCCGACAGGCCACGGGCAATCTTCTGCCACAACAGCGGCGAGACCATATAGCCCACAACTCGGTCCAAGAAGCGACGCGCCTGCTGGGCGTTGACCCGGTTGATGTCCAGCTCGCCAGGGGTGGAAAAGGCCTCTTGAATGGCCTTCTTGGTAATTTCGTTGAACACCACGCGCTTGTAGCGGCTGTCATCGCCACCAATGGCTTCGCGCAGGTGCC
>DAITLT010000349.1:0-3341 GCA_036835505.1 Pseudomonas sp. | reverse complement strand
ATCAAGAAGAAGAAGGATGCCAACGGCATTCCTCTGGACGGTATTCCGTTCCACCCCTACTACACCGTCAAGGACATTGTCGGCGTGGTGGTGTTCCTGTTCGTGTTCTGCGCGGTGATCTTCTTCTTCCCGGAAATGGGTGGTTATTTCCTCGAGAAGCCGAACTTTGAAGAGGCCAACGCCCTCAAGACCCCGGCACACATTGCTCCGGTTTGGTACTTCACGCCGTTTTACGCCATGTTGCGGGCGGTGCCGGACAAGCTGATGGGTGTGGTGGCCATGGGTGGTGCAATCGCCATTCTGTTCGTGTTGCCGTGGCTGGATCGCAGCCCGGTTAAATCGATCCGCTACAAGGGTTGGTTGAGCAAGATATGGATGGTGGTGTTTGTCGTTTCGTTTGTGATCCTCGGCTATTTCGGCTCGAAGGCTCCTTCGGATATTGGCACCTTCATGTCGCGTACCTGCACCATTCTGTATTTCGCGTTCTTCCTTCTGATGCCGTTCTACACGCGGATGGAAAAGACCAAACCGGTTCCGGAAAGGGTGACTGGCTGATGAAAAAGCAAATTTTCGCACTGATTCTGGCGGCACTGCCGGTATTCGCCCTGGCCAGCTCGGGCACTGAATATCCCAACGACCACGTTGTTGTCGATCTGGCGGACAAGGCGGCGTTGCAGGATGGCGCCAAGACGTTCGCCAACTACTGCATGGGCTGTCACAGCGCCAAGTTCCAGCGTTATGAGCGCGTGGCGACTGACCTGGGCATTCCGACCAAGCTGATGATGGAAAACCTGGTGCTCACCGGCGCCAAGATTGGCGAGCACATGAAGATCGGCATGCGTCCGCAGGATGCCAAGGTCTGGTTTGGCGCTGCGCCGCCTGACCTGACCCTGGTGGCGCGGGTGCGCGGCAATGACTGGCTGTACACCTACCTGCGCACCTTCTATGAAGATCCAACCCGTCCTTGGGGGGTCAACAACATGGCGTTCCCGGCGGTGGGCATGCCCAACGTGTTGGCTGATCTGCAGGGCCGTCAGGTGATTGGTTGCAAGCAGGTGCAGGTTGTCGAGGACGGCAAGAAGCAATTCGACCCGCTGACCGGCACCCCGATCACTCACGAAGATTGCCACCAGCTGACCGTGGTGCCGAACACCGGCACGCTGACCGCTGAGCAGTTCGACGAGAAGGTCAAGAACCTGGTGAGCTTCCTGGCCTACTCGGCCAACCCGGTGAAACTGGAGAGTCAGCGCATCGGTACTTATGTGCTGCTGTATCTGGCCTTCTTCTTCGTATTCGCTTATCTGCTCAAGCGCGAATACTGGAAGGACGTTCACTGATAAACTGCTGCCTCGTTGTGAACAAGCGCGCCCAAATGGGCGCGCTTGTTTTTCTGCTTCTGTTAACTATTCCCCGCGAGGAGAGACGTCATGGCCGTAGCCAATAGGTTGGCCTGTTACTCTGACCCCGCCGATCACTATTCCCACCGCGTACGTATCGTGCTCGCCGAGAAGGGTGTCAGCGCCGAGATCATTGATGTTGCGCCGGGCCATTACCCGCCCAGGCTGACGGAGGTGAATCCCTATGGCAGCCTGCCGACACTGGTCGATCGCGACCTGGCTCTGTACGAATCAACGGTGGTGATGGAATACCTCGATGAGCGCTACCCGCATCCGCCACTGTTGCCGGTATACCCGGTGGCGCGGGCCAATAGCCGTTTGTTGATGCACCGCATCCAGCGTGACTGGTGCCGCCATGTGGACCTGATTCAGGACCCGCGCAGCAAGGAGCCTGCACGGGTGCAGGCGCGCAAGGAACTGCGTGAAAGCCTGGCCGGCGTGTCGCCGTTGTTTGTCGACAAGGCCTACTTCCTCAGTGACGAATTGAGCCTGGTGGATTGCTGCCTGCTGCCCATTCTCTGGCGTTTGCCGGTGTTGGGTATCGAGCTGCCAAAGCCGGCCAAGCCGTTGCTGGATTATATGGACCGTCAGTTTGCCCGCCCGGCGTTTCAGGCTAGTTTGTCTGATGCCGAGCGCGACATGCGCTGAGTTGCAGGGGAGCGAGTGATGAACTCCAGTCGTCCTTATCTGATTCGTGCGCTCTATGAGTGGATTGTGGAAAACGATTGCACCCCGCATCTGCTGGTCGATGCGGATTTTCCGGGTGCCCGTGTGCCGCCAGGCTATGCCAAGGATGGTCAGGTGGTGCTCAATGTGTCGCCCAGTGCGGTGCGCCATTTGCATATGGATAACGAGGCGGTGAGCTTTGAGGGGCGTTTTGCTGGCGTGCCGCAAAGCCTGTTTATCCCCTGTGGCGCCGTGCTTGCCGTGTACGCACGGGAAAACGGCCAGGGCATGGTGTTTGATCTGGAGTCGTCCAGCCCGGCCGACGATGGACTGGCCGATGGCGACGACGATGATCAGGGCCCGCCGAGCAGTGAGCCGCCACGCCCCAGTGGCCGGCCGAGCTTGAAAGTGGTCAAGTAGACACAAAAAAGGCGATCTTCGGATCGCCTTTTTTGTGTCTGTGGTGCGGTGCCGATCAGTCGATGTATTCGAACAGCTTAACGATCTTCTGCACGCCACTCACGCCCTGTACCAGGCTGGTGGTGACATTGGCCTCGCGGCGAGTGACCAGGCCGAGCAGGTAGACGATGCCGTTTTCGGTGACGATTTTGATCCGCGAGCCGGGTACGGCGGCGTCGGCAAGCATCTGGGTCTTGATCTTGGTGGTCAGCCAGGTGTCGTTGTTGCGCGCCAGCAACGATGACGGCGCCAGGATCTGCAGCTCGTTATGCACCTTCTTGACCCGCTGGGTGGCTTGTGCGGCCGATCCGGCCTTGGCCTTGAGCGTGGGGTTAGGGGTTTGTCCCGCGAGCAGGACGATGCCGTTATAGCTGACCACGACAATGTGCGAGTCGCGATCCAGGCCGGTGTCGGCCTTGGCCACGTTGACCGCCACCTTGGTTTCGATCAGCGAATCGTCCAGGGTGCTGCCGAGGGTGCGCGTGCCGCGATCATCTTCGATAGGCTTTTCCCGGGTGGCAGTCAGGACCGAGCTGCAGCCGCTGAGCAAAAGGCAGAGCGCGATGCTCAGCAGTGCGGTGGTGTGGCGAGTCATTCTTCACTCCCGAACAGTTGATTGTCGATCTGGTCGCACAGGCAGTGGATGCACAGCAGGTGAACTTCCTGGACGCGGGCGGTGACCTGCGACGGTACGCGGATTTCCACGTCTTCCGGGAGCAGCAGCGAGGCCATGCCGCCGCCATCCCGGCCGGTGAGGGCGACCACGATCATCTCGCGGTCATGGGCGGCCTGGATGGCCTGGATGACGTTGGCCGAGTT
>DAITLT010000348.1:0-3367 GCA_036835505.1 Pseudomonas sp. | reverse complement strand
GCCCGGATGCAATCCGGGAGCGGTTGTTCAGGCGACTGACTTCCCCCGGATTTCATCCGGGCTACAAAAGTGGAAGCGGCGCAGCCGCGGCGTTTTCTGCCAGACGGGATCAACAAGGGCGAGCCAGATTGCCCGCAATGGTGTGGCCGCTTAATGTGCTCGTCAGGCACCGAACAGGGCTGAGGATGAACACTCCCGCACCGGCTGCATCACTCCTCGCCCACCGCCTGCGGGGGGGCAAGCCGGCTTGCTGCAACGGCCTGAGCGATGGTCCTGCCGCACGGCGCAGCACGCCAATCGCGTCCCAGATGGCCTCGATCTGGCGACTGTGGCGCTGGTACAGCTGCCGGCCCACCGCCAGAAAGATCGGCGCCTCGCCCAACGGCACCGGCAACACCTCCAACCGCCCACGGAACTCCGGCTCGGCGAGCAGCAGCTCGACCTGGTAATCATGGTCGATCGCCAGGCTGCCACGCCCCCTGAGCAACATGTGCGCCAGCTGCGTGGACGTCCTCGCCGTGTCGACCGCGGGAACGCCCAAACCCTCGAGCAGCACCTTGAGGGTGGTGCGCCCCGACAGATAGAGCGCCGGCCGCGCCAGCCCGCTGAAACCCTGACCATCCCACGCGGCCACACCGCCCGAAGGACGGTAGACCACCAGCCGGGTAATGCCCAGGGCACGCCGTGGATCCGGCTGCCCGGAACGTTGCGGAAAAACCATGAAACCCAGGTATTCAGGGGTAGCCGCAGCACCGGCGATGGCACCGAACAAGCCCTGCTCCACGCCCGCCAGGCAGCGGCGCCAGGGCAAGGCGATGAACTCCACCTGCCAGTCCTGGCGTTCGACGGCCGAGCGGATCAGCCGCTGGCTATCCCCTTCGCGGTTTGGAAAAGTGAATGGAGGAAAGGCCTCATCGCTGACGCAGACCACCAGCGTTGCCGCCTGAACAGGGGCAACCAGGCAGGCCAACAGGCACAACAGGCGCAATAGAGTATGCCCGCCGGCGCGCTGGGGTTCGTCCCCAACAGGGCAAGGCGTCACGCCCAAGCAGCCATTCATACTCACGTCAGGTATCTATCCAGGTAGGAACAGCGCAACCCCGGCCCAACAAGGCAGAGGCCAAGGGCAGTTTCTTGCCGCCCGGTAAAACCCCACCCTGGCGGGCGGGGCCTAGCCGGCTTATGCCCGCCTTGGGTTGCGCAGCAGGAAGTGCGACAGCGCCGGGATCAGGATCAGCGCGCCGAGCATGTTCCAGACGAACATGAAGGTCAGCAGGATGCCCATGTCGGCCTGGAACTTGATCGGCGACCAGGCCCAGGTGATCACCCCGGCGGCCAGGGTGATGCCGACCAGGCCGACCACCCGCCCGGTGAAGGCCACCGCATTCTTGTAGGCCGCCGACAGCGACAGGCCCTGGCGCTGGAAGTGCAGCTGCACGCTGAGCAGGTACAGCGCATAGTCGATACCGATGCCCACGCCGAGGGCGATCACCGGCAGGGTCGCGACCTTGACGCCGATGCCCATGTACACCATCAGCGCCTCGCAGAGGATCGAGGTGAGCACCAGCGGCAGTATCGCCACCACGGCCGCACGCCAGCTGCGGAAGGCGATCAGGCAGAAGATGATCACCGCCGTGTAGACATAGAGCAGCATGGTGCGGTTGGCCTCGCGCACCACGATGTTGGTCGCCGCCTCGATACCGGCGCTGCCGGCGGCGAGCAGGAACTGGCGATCCTCGGTGCTGTTTGCCTGGGCGAAGCGCTCGGCGATGGCCACCACTTCGTCGAGGGTCTCGGCCTTGTGGTCAGCCAAGTAGGCGATCACCGGCATCAGCGAGCAGTCGGTGTTGAACAGCTCAGGTGCATTGACCGAGGCCTGCTGCGCGGCGTAGTTGAGCATGTCCTGGTTGCGCTGGATGCTGTTCAGCTTGGGGTTGCCCTCGAACGAACCGGCGGTGATCTGGCGCACCGCGTTGACCAGCGACACGGTGGTCTGCACCTGCGGATGCTGCTGCAGTTCCCAGGCCAGGCGGTCGGCCAGGACCAGGGTCCGGTAGTTCAGGCAGCCTTCCGGGCCGGTCTTGATCATCACCGCGAACATATCGCTGGACAGCGCGTAGTGGCTGGTTATGTAGGCGTTGTCGCGGTTGTAGCGCGAGTCCTCGCGCAGCTCCGGGGCACCGCTGTCGAGGTCGCCGATCTTCAACTGCAGGCTGACCATGAAACCGCCGATGCCCAGCACCAGCGCCACCAGCACCGCGCCGGTCGCCCACTTGGCCGTGGTGAAGCGGTCGAGCAGGTCCCACAGCTTGCCCAGGCCGCGATGCTGGGTGGCGTGGGCGTCGATGATCAGCGCGCGCTCGGCGGCCTTGGCGCTGACGCCGACATAGGACAGCGCCACCGGCATCATCAGCAGGGTGGTGAAGATCAGCACGGCGACGCCGATGCTGGCGGTGATCGCCAGCTCCTGGATCACCGGGATATCGATCAGCATCAGCACGGCGAAGCCCACCGCGTCGGACAGCAGCGCGGTGACCCCGGCGATGAACAGGCGGCGGAAGGTGTAGCGCGCCGCCACCAGCTTGTGGGTGCCCTGGGCGATGTCCTGCATGATGCCATTCATCTTCTGCGAGGCGTGCGACACGCCGATGGCGAAGATCAGGAAGGGCACCAGGATCGAGTAGGGATCGATGGCATAGCCCAGCCAGGAGACGATGCCCAGCTGCCAGATCACCGCCATCAGCGAGCAGCCGATCACCAGCAGGGTGCTGCGCAGGCAGCGGGTGTACAGCAGGATGATGCAGAAGGCACTGAGCACGGCGACGCCGAAGAACATCATCACCTGGATCAGGCCGTCGATCAGGTCGCCGATCAGCTTGGCGAAACCGATCACGCGGATCTTGATCTTGCCGCTGCCTTCCGCATCGCCCTGGCGGACGCTGTCGGCGGAGAACTCGTATTTGTCGCGCAGTTTCTCCTCGAGCACCCGGGAGAACTGGTGGTAGTCGATGCCCTGGCCGGTGGCCGAGTCCTTGTCGAGCAGCGGCACGATCAGCATGCTCGACTTGAAATCGCTGGCCACCAGGCTGCCGACGATGCCGGCACGGTTGATGTTCTGCCGCAGCAGCTCGATGTCTGCCGGCGTGCCGCTGTAGGTGTCGGGCATCACCGCCCCGCCCTGGAAGCCTTCCTCGGTGACCTCGGTCCAGCGTACGCCCGGGCTCCACAGCGACTTCATCCAGGCGCGGTCGACGCCGGCGGTGAGGAACAGTTCGTCGTTGACCTGCCGGAGCACCTCCAGGTACTCGGGGTCGTAGATGTCGCCCTCGGTGTTTTCCACCACCACCCGCACCGAGTTGCCCAGGCC
>DAITLT010000347.1:0-3381 GCA_036835505.1 Pseudomonas sp. | reverse complement strand
TGTACAGCGCCAGCACGCCCCAACCCGCTATATTCACCGGCAACAGCGCCGCCTGCTGCAGTGCCAACAACAAGGGCACGCTCGACAGCAGACGCAGCACCTCCAGCCGCCGCGCCCACGGGCGGTTTTCCAGGCAGACGCCGACGCTGTACAAACCAAACGCCACCCAGACCCAGCTCGCCAGCAACAAGCCCGGCGACAGACTTTCACTGATCGCTAGCAGGTAAGTGCCGCCGACGAGATACAGGGCGAACTGCACCCCAGCATAGACCTTTTGCCCGGCACTCAGCGGCACCTCGAATTTAACGAACTGGCTCAGCTCCGGCTTACTCAGCGGGTACTTAGCCGCCACGTCGGCGGGGCGCCAGCCGGTGGGCATAAACCAGATGCGCAGCTTGTCCCACCAGGACGCTGCCCGCGCCGCATCCCGCCACAACTGCACATAGAACTGCAGGTTGGCCCACAGCGGATTCCAGCTGGCCAGTGGCGTGGTCACGCCGAAGATCACCGGCTCCTCATCCAGCTCTTCCTGGAAGGTGCCGAACAAGCGATCCCAGAGGATAAACACGCCGCCGTAGTTACGGTCCATGTAGATCGGGTTCTGTGCATGGTGGGCGCGGTGATTGGACGGCGTGACGAAGGCCCATTCATACCAGCCGAGCTTAGGCACATGCCGGGTATGCACCCAGAACTGATAGAGCAGATTGACTGCCGCCACCGTGAGGAACACCAGCAGCGGCACCCCCAGCACGGCCAGCGGCAGGTAGAAGATCCAGCCGAACAGAAAGCCACTGCTGGTCTGACGCAGGGCCGTGGACAGGTTGTAGTCCTCACTCTGGTGATGCACCGAATGCGCCGCCCACAGCACATTGCGCTCGTGACCCAAGCGGTGGTTCCAGTAGTAGCAGAAGTCGTACAGGACAAACGCCAGCAGCCAAACCCAGGCCTGCTGCGCCGACAGCTCGAACAGCGCCAGGTGCTGCACGGCGAAACCGTAAGTGAGCAAGCCCAGGCCCTTGGTCAGCAAGCCGCTGACCTGGGACAGCACGCCGGCACTCAGGCTGTTAATGCTGTCCGCCAGGCGATAGGTGCTAACCCCGCGCCAGCGATCCACCAGCAGCTCGAGGCCCATCAGCACAAAGAAAAACGGTATTGCATAGAGAACGTAATTCATCGCCCACCCATAGAGTTACAGCGTAGCGGGCGCTAGGATGGCCCCATTACTTGCATCCTAGCCCAAGCCCTGCGGCGCGGCGCGCCGGCAAATGCCAACCTGTGGGGCATTTGCCGACGCCCGTGGCACCAGCAGATCAAGCTCCAGGCGATTTATCAGGAGATCACCATGCATAAGAAAGTCGCTGTCATCCTTTCCGGCTGTGGCGTTTACGACGGCGCGGAAATTCACGAAAGCGTGCTCACCCTGCTCCGCCTCGACCAGCGTGGCGCCCAGGTGCAGTGCTTTGCGCCGGACATCGCGCAGCATCACGTGCTCAACCACCTGAGCGGTGAAGTGATGAACGAAAGCCGCAACGTGCTGGTGGAATCGGCGCGCATTGCCCGCGGCCAGGTTCTCGACGTGCGCGAGCTGCAAGCCAGCGAGTTTGACGCGTTGATCCTGCCGGGCGGCTTCGGCGTGGCCAAGAACCTCTCCGACTTCGCCAGCCAGGGCGCTGCCTGCAGCGTGCAAGCCGATGTGCTGCGCGCCGCGCAGAGCTTTGCCGCCGCGCACAAACCGATCGGCCTGCTGTGCATCGCCCCGGTACTGGCCGCACACATCTTCGGCCCCGGCGTGCTCTGCAGCATCGGCCAGGATGCCGACACCGCAGCCGCCATCGAGCACATGGGCGGCGTCCACCAGGTCTGCGAGGTCAGCGAGATCTGCGAAGACCCGGCGCGCAAACTGGTGACCACCCCGGCCTATATGCTGGCCCACTCGATCAGCGCCGCCGCCAGCGGCATCAACAAGCTGGTCGATCGAGTCCTGGAACTGGCCAACCAGGCCTAAATCACGGGCATACCGGCCAACCCTCGGGCCACTCCCGCCGCGGCACTGGCCAAAGCCGCGGCGCTGCGCCAGCGTAGGCGCTCTTCCAGTCGCTGCAGGTGTCCCATGCACAAAGCTCCATTCGAACTGACCGCCGAACTGCGCGAGGCGGTGCGCGGCTTCTTCGAGCGCATCCCCTTCAATCAGTCACTGGGCATCCAGATTGGCGAGCTGGCGGTCGACAAGGTCAGCATGCACCTGCCGATGAAGCCCGAGCTGATCGGCAACTTCGTCCAGGGCATCCTGCACGGCGGGGTGATCTCCGCGCTGCTGGATGTCACCGGCGGCGCCATGGCCCTGATCGGCGCGTTCGAGCGCCACCAGCATCTGTCCGCCGGTGAGCGCATGGCCAAGTTAGCCAAACTCGGCACCATCGACCTGCGCATCGACTACCTGCGCCCCGGTCGCGGCCAGCACTTCACCGCCCAGGCGGTGCTGCTACGTTCGGGCAACAAAGTGGCGGTGGTCCGCTCGGAGCTGCACGCCGACGACGGCACCCTGGTGGCGGTGGGCACCGGCACTTATCTCTGCGGCTAACCCATGCTACGGCCGGCCACCGCCTGCTCATGCCGGCGCGCGGCGTAACAGGGCCAGCAGCCCGGCGGCGGCGACAAACATCAGAGCAAAACTGCGATTGAGCAGGCGCTGCTGACGCGGCGAGCGCAAGGCACGCAAAACCTTGGCGGCCAGGCCGGTGTAGCCGGCCATGACGATCAAATCGACGCCAACCATGGTCGCCGTCATGCTCAGGTATTGCGGCAGCAGCGGCGCCTCGGGGCGCAGAAACTGCGGCAGCACGGCGAGAATAAACACCACCGCCTTGGGGTTGCTGGCATTCACCAGAAAGCCGCGCAACACCAGGGTCAGCGGCCGACCCAAGGGCCGCGGTGCGGATTCGTCGGCCAGATCACCGGGCAAGGCCCGCCACTGCACCAGCGCCAACCAGAGCAAATAGGCCACCCCAAACCACTTGATCAGGCCGAAGGCCATGGCCGAGGTCGCCAGCAGCGCGCCGACACCGGCGGCGACGATGGCGATCTGCAGCACCAAGGCCAGTTGCAGGCCGATGGCATTCCAGTAGCCGCGGCGAAAACCGTACTGCAGGCCACAGGACATCGAGGCGATCGCCCCGGCACCCGGCGACAGGCTGATCAGCCAACACGCCACGAAAAAGGCCAGCCACGTATCAAAGGCCATAAACCACCACAGATAAAAAAGGGCAGGCTCCTAAGCCTACCCCTTGTGGTGACCCGCGCCCAGTCGCCTGGGCATTGCCGGACTCAGTCCGGCAGGTCTTTACGCAGATGCACCGGCTCCTGGCCGAGCTTGCGGCTGCG
>DAITLT010000346.1:0-3395 GCA_036835505.1 Pseudomonas sp. | reverse complement strand
TGTCCGGGCTGAATGTCGAGCTGATGACCTGGCTGGCCAGTGCCCTGCAAGTGCAACTGGTGTGGCAGCAGTATGCCGATCAGGCGGCGCTGGAGGCGGCGCTGCGCAAGGGCCAGGTCGATCTGGCTCCAGGCCTCAGCCAGACCCCGGCGGGCCTGCGCCTGTGGCTGTATTCCGACCCCTATATGCGCGTACCGCAATTGCTGGTGGGCGCACGTAATGGTGGCACCGCGGTGCAGCTGGAGCAGCTCGGCCCCGCCGAGCCGGTGGCCGTGCGCATGCCCAGCGTGGTGGCCGATTACCTGCGCGGCACCTATCTGAATCTCAGCCTGCAAGGCGTCAGCGGCGAGCGCCAGGCCCTGCGTCAGGTGCTCAGCCAGCAGGTGCGTTATGCGGTTATCGACGAGGCGCAGTTCAGCCGTTTGGTGCGCGAAAGCGAGTTCGCCGAGCTGGCGGTGGTGGCCGACATCGGCCTGCCGCAGTTGTTGCGCGTCGCCTCGCGGCGCGACTGGCCGCAGCTCTCGGGGTTGCTCGACAGCGCCCTGCGCAGCCTGTCGCCCAAGCAGTTGGACCAGTTGCGCGGGCGTTGGCTGCAGCTCAAATACCCGCGCTTGAGCGAGTCGCCAGGCTTCTGGCAGAACCTCAGTGGCGTGCTGGCGGTGCTGCTGCTGGCGGCCGTGGCCATCCTGTTCGCCCTGCGCCGGCAGCGTGCGCTGCTGGAGCGCGGCTTGCTGGAAGCGCGCCAGGCCATCGAGGCGCGCGAGGCTGCCGAGCAGGCGCTGCGCCTGACGCAATTCTCCATCGACCAGAGCACGGTCGGCATTCTCTGGGTCAACTGGGACAGCCATATCGGCTATGCCAATCGCGCTGCCGAACAGATGCTCGGCTATGGCGCCGGTGGCTTGCTGGCGCGGCCGCTGATCGAGATCGAACCGAGCCTGCAGATGGACCGCTGGCTGGCCCTGTGGAAGCGCGTGCGCAGCGGCGGTGAAGAACCCTTGAGCTTCGAGAGCAACTGCCGGCGCGCCGATGGCAGCACCTTGCCGGCCGATGTGTCGCTGAGTTTTCTGCGTTTTCGCCAGGCCGAATACCTGGTGGTCTACCTCACCGACGTCACCGAGCGTCGTCGCGCCCTGGCTGCCCTGCAGGAAAGCGAGGCGCGCCTGCAGGGCATCGCCGCCAACGTGCCGGGCCTGGTGTTCCGTCTGGAGCGGCCGCAGCCGGAGGCGCCGGTGGATTTTGCCTTTATCAGTGAGGGCAGCGAACAGTTGGTTGGCTATCCGGCCAGCACCTTGCTGCTGCCGGGGCGCGGGATTCGCAGCCTGGTGCATACAGAGGACCTGGACGGTTACAACCAGAGCCAGGCGGCGGCGCTGGAGGCCGACCGGGATTGGCATTGGCAGGGGCGCATCCTGACCCGCGAAGGTGAGCAGCGCTGGGCCGACATCAAGGCCATCGCCCGGCGTCTGGAGGACGGCCTGGTGGTCTGGGATGGAATCGTCTGGGACATCAGCGAGAGCAAGCGCATCGAGCTGGCGCTGAGCGAATCGCGCGGGCAGTTGCGCGAATTGTCGGCGCACCTGGAAAGCGTGCGTGAAGAAGAAAAAGCCCGCATCGCCCGTGAAGTGCATGACGAGCTGGGCCAGGTGCTGACTGTGCTCAAGCTGGAAACCTCCATGTGCGAACTGGCCTTCGGTGAGCGGGATGCCGGCCTGCAGGAGCGCCTGAACAGCATGAAGCGGCTGATCGCCAACCTGTTCCAGTTGGTCCGCGATGTGGCCACCGCCCTGCGCCCGCCGATTCTCGATGCCGGCATCAGCTCGGCGATCGAATGGCAGGCTCAGCGCTTCGAGGCGCGCACGCAGATCCCGTGCCTGGTGCAGGTGCCGGACAACCTGCCGGCCCTGACGGACGTCAAGGCCATCGGCCTGTTTCGCATCCTTCAGGAGGCGCTGACCAATGTCATGCGCCACGCCCAGGCGCATACTGTCGAGCTCAACCTGAGCCTGGACGCTGGTTGGCTGTGCCTGACCATCAGCGACGATGGCTGCGGTTTTGTCGCCCCCACGGGGCGGCCCAGCTCCTTTGGCCTGGTCGGCATGCGCGAGCGGGTGCTGATGCTTGGCGGTGAGTTGCAGCTCGACAGTCGTCTGGGCGAGGGCACCACCCTGAGTGTGCGTATCCCCCTGGAATAGGGCTGGAATAAATAGCGAGGCAGCAGCGTGATTCGAGTTCTGGTGGCCGAAGACCACACCATCGTCCGTGAGGGCATCAAGCAACTGATCGGCCTGGCCAAGGACCTGCAGGTGGTGGGCGAGGCCTGCAACGGCGAGCAATTGCTCGAGACCCTGCGCCACCTGCCTTGTGACGTGGTGCTGCTGGATATTTCGATGCCGGGGGTGAATGGCCTGGAGGCGATTCCGCGGATTCGTGCGCTGGCCAATCCGCCGGCCATCCTGGTGTTGTCCATGCACGACGAGGCGCAGATGGCCGCCCGCGCCCTGAAAGTTGGTGCCGCCGGTTACGCCACCAAGGACAGCGATCCGGCCTTGCTGTTGCTGGCGATTCGCAAGGTTGCCGGCGGTGGGCGCTATATCGACCCGCAGTTGGCCGATCGGATGGTCTTCGAGGTCGGCCTGACCGATGCGCGACCGGTTCATGCGCTGTTGTCCGAGCGCGAGTTCTCGGTGTTCGAGCGCCTGGTGCAGGGCGCCAGCGTCAACGAGATTGCCCAGCAACTGGCCCTCAGCAACAAGACCATCAGCACCCACAAGGCGCGCCTGATGCAGAAGATGAACGTCAGCTCGATGGCCGATCTGGTGCGTTACGCCATGGAGCACAAGCTGCTCTGACGCCTGGCTGCAATTGTAGGATGGGTTAGCCGCGCAGCGGCGTAACTCATCATGGCCTGCGATGGCTATTGATGGGTAGCGCTGCGCTCAACCCATCCTACGGACTACGAGCTGGCCTCGTGTGGTCTTTGTAGGGCAATCCCTACCCGCAGGCGGCCGTTGTGCTGATGTCAATCTCTCCTGCCTGCCGATTTGCGTTGTTGGCTTGGCGCCCTAGTCTTGAATCACTCCAGATAACAAGACAAAAGGTGTGGTTATGGTCGATACGCAAGCGAACGATGTACTGGTCAGCTTTCGTGGCGTGCAAAAGAGCTACGACGGCGAGAACCTCATCGTCAAAGACCTCAACCTGGATATTCGCAAAGGCGAATTCCTCACCCTGCTGGGGCCGTCCGGCTCGGGCAAGACCACCAGCCTGATGATGCTGGCCGGCTTCGAGACCCCCACCGCCGGGGAGATTCTGCTGGCCGGCAAGGCGATCAATAACGTGCCGCCGCACAAGCGCGACATCGGCATGGTGTTCCAGAACTACGCCCTGTTCCC
>DAITLT010000345.1:0-3401 GCA_036835505.1 Pseudomonas sp. | reverse complement strand
TCGCGCAAAAACCGGCTCCGGCGCGGCCGCGAATGAAACGGGAACAGACCCTAGCTTCGTGGCGCCTTAAGTCAGCGGCATTGCATTTGGGTGACGGGCTTTGGCTTGTTGCGGGCGGGGCGACGCCGGCGTGGCAATTGCTTTTTGCGCCACGCTCTGGCGTTTGTGCGACTGCGCTTCAGGCCTTGCGCAGCAGGCCTTTAAGCTTGTCGCGCAGGCTTTCGTAGTTCAGCAGGGCCCAGAAATTCAGGCCGATCATAAGGCCGACAAAGGAGAACAACTGTACGGTCACGGCGAAATCGACGGTGCCTTTGCCGTGGGCCAGCGGCCAGATCAGCAGCATTGGAATGTCGGCAACAAACACGCCGCCGAGGGCCAGGGTGACAATATTCACCCGGCCCATTTTCAACAGCAGTTGGTAGAAACGCATGCCGATAAAAAACTCATAGAGGTAAGCCACCGGCAGGCCGGCGACGATAGTGCCGAGAAATAAAAGAAAGAAAGTTGAATAGCCTTCCTGCATATTAAAGCCAGAGATCCCGGCAAAGTAGGCGTAGCCGGTGAAGGCAAACGGCATGATCAGAGGCGCAAAGGCCAGGGCTCTATTTTCGTTTTTCATACATTACTCATGGCACACATTAGGTCAGTGTTCAGGCTATCAAGCAATCAGGGTTAGCAAAAGGCCCGTTTGCCTGCTGGTCGAAAACGTCAACCGTAGCTGAGCGTATGGGTCACTGACCGTGGCGGCCTGCGCCGCCTACTCTGCCGGGACGTCTCACGCCTGTCAGGAGCTGCCGTCCATGCACCGCATTCACTTCGAAACCGAACACAACATGTTCCGCGAGTCGTTCCGCGCCTTTCTGCAAAAGGAAGTGCTGCCGCACCAGGACGCCTGGGAAGCGGCCGGGGTGGTCAGCCGCGAAGTGTGGAAGAAGGCCGGTGAGATGGGCTTTCTGCTGCCCTGGGCCGATGAGGCGTACGGCGGCCTGGGCCTGAAGGATTTTCGCTACGAGCAGATCATGTGTGAGGAGCTGGCCAACATCAACGAGGCCGGCTTTATGTTGCCGCTGCACTCGGCGCTGTGTGGCCCTTACATCAGCGAATACGGCAATGCCGAACAGAAAGCGCGCCTGCTGCCGGGCATCATCAGCGGCGAGATTATCTTAGCTGTAGCCATGACCGAGCCGAGCGCTGGCTCCGACCTGGCGGGCATGCGCACCACCGCGGTGGACAAGGGCGATCACTACGAGCTGAACGGCTCCAAGGTATTTATCTCCAACGGCATCCTCGCCGATGTGGTCATCGTTGCGGCCAAGACCGACCCGGCCAATAAACACGCCATGGGCCTGTTTCTGGTGGAGCGCGGCATGGCCGGCTTCGAGCGCGGCACGCCGCTGAAAAAGCTCGGGATGAAGAGCCAGGACACTGCCGAGCTGTTCTTCACCAACGTCAAGGTGCCCAAGGCCAACTTGCTGGGTGATGCCAAGGGCGGCTTCTTTTACCTGATGAACATGCTCGCCCAGGAGCGCCTGACCAATGCCTGTGGCGCAGTGGCCGGCGCCGAGGCGGCGTTGCAGGTGACCATCGATTATGTACGCGAGCGCAAGGCGTTTGATCGGCCGATTGCCCACTTCCAGAACACCCGCTTCAAGCTGGCCGAGATGCGCACCCAGATCGACGTGGCCCAGGTGTTTGTCGACCGCTGCGTGATGGACCACAACCAGAAGAAGCTCAGCCCCGAGGTGGCCGCCGAGGCCAAGCTGTTCACCACCGAGCTGCTCGGCAAGGTGGTCGATGAAGGCGTGCAACTGCACGGCGGCTGGGGCTATATGTGGGAGTACCCGATCTGCAAGATGTACGCGAACGCGCGGATTCAACGGATCTTCGCCGGCACCTCGGAGATCATGAAAGAGATCATCAGCCGTGGCATGAAGCTCTGACCGGCCGGCCTGAGCGGGCCAATGCGCATTGCCAATAATAAGAAGAGAGGCGCCATGACTGCACAACTGCCTTTGCAACGCTTCAACCACTGGCTGACCCTGCAACCCGATGCGGTCTGGCTGCGCCAGCCGATTAACGGCCAGTGGCATGAGCTGACCTGGCGTCAGGTCGATGATCAGGCCCGGCGTCTGGCCAGCGCGCTGCTGGCGCTGGGCTGCGCGCCGGGGGATCGGGTGGCGCTGCTGGCGAAGAATTGCGCCGAGTGGTTTATCAGCGATCTGGCCATGCAGATGGCCGGCCTGATCAGCGTGCCGCTGTACCCGCTGCAGTCGGCCGAGAGCATTGCCTATGTGCTGGAGCACGCGCAGTGCAAGGTGATTCTGCTGGGCAAACTGGATGATGCCGACAAGCTGGAGGCGGGCATTGGCCCGCAGCTAACGCGCATTGCCTTGCCGTATCCGACCCTGGCCTGCGCCCATGACTGGCACAGCCTGCTGGCCCGCCATGCACCGCTGCAAACCCTGGCCGAGCAGCGGCCCGAGCAGGTGTTGACCCTGGTGTACACCTCCGGCACCACCGGCAAGCCCAAGGGCGTGATGCTCTCCGCCCAGGCCATGGCCTTTGCGGCGGCCAATGCCTGCGCGGAAATGCACATGAGTCCGCAGGATCGGTTTTTCTCCTTTCTGCCGCTGTCCCATGTGGCCGAGCGCTTTATGGTCGAGTTCAACAGTCTTTATTGCGGCGCGCCGGTGGCTTTTGTCGAGTCGCTGGAGAGCTTTGCCAGCGACCTGCGCCACGTCCGGCCCACGGTGTTTTTCGCCGTGCCACGCTTGTGGACGCGCTTTCAGCAAGGCGTGCTGGAGCAGTTGCCCCAGGCCAAGCTGACCCGGCTGCTGCGCATTCCGCTGCTGGGCGGGTTGCTGGCACGCAAGATCCGTCGCGGCCTGGGGCTGGATCAGGCGCGCATCATGATCTCGGGTGCGGCGGCGATTTCCCGTGGCCTGCTGGATTGGTATCAGGCCATCGGCCTGACCCTCTGCGAAGGCTACGGGATGAGCGAAAACGTCGCCTATGGCTGCTTCAATCGGCCTGGACAGGTGCGCTTTGGCACGGTTGGCCGGGCGATGCCGGGGCTGGAGGTGCGCATTGCCGAAGATGGCGAAATTCTGTTTCGCAGCCCGACGCTGATGCTCGGCTATTACCTGGACCCGGAGAAAACCGCCGAGACCCTGCAAGACGGCTGGCTGCACACCGGTGACAAGGGGGAGCTGGGCCGCGACGGCTACCTGCGCATCACCGGCCGGGTGAAAGACATCTTCAAGACCAGCAAGGGCAAGTACGTGGCGCCGGCGCCGATCGAGGGGGAGATCGCCAAAAACAGCCATGTGGAGCAGGTCTGCCTGCTGGGCAGCAACCTGGATCAGCCGCTGGCGCTGATTGAACTGTCGCCGGCGGCGCGG
>DAITLT010000344.1:0-3414 GCA_036835505.1 Pseudomonas sp. | reverse complement strand
ATCAGCAGGACACGCAGTACGGTAAGCAGGTTGGGGATGTTCATCGATACGTCGGGTCCGCAAATTGAAGGGGGATTCTACTCGCTGTGCAGAGTGGCATAAATCAGCTCTGCAAGCTTTTTACTGATGCCCGGCGCCTTGGCGATTTCCTCACTGCTGGCGCGGGTCAATTCGTGCAGCCCGCCAAAGTGCTTGAGCAACTCACGCCGGCGCTTGGGCCCAACCCCCGCCACATCTTCCAGACTGGAGGTGCGCCGCGCCTTGCCGCGCCGGGCACGGTGGCCGGTAATGGCAAAGCGGTGGGCCTCATCGCGCACCTGTTGGATCAGGTGCAGGGCCGGCGAGTCACCCGGCAGGGTAAATTCATGGGCGGCGTCATTCAGGTACAGGGTTTCCAAGCCTGGCTTGCGCGTCACCCCCTTGGCCACGCCGAGCAGGATCAACTGCGGCACAGCCAGCGCCTGCATCACCTCCTGGGCCATCTTCAGTTGCCCCTTGCCGCCATCCACCAGGAGGATATTCGGCAACTTGCCCTCGCCCTCCTTCGCCCGACTAAAACGCCGGGTCAGGGCCTGGTGCATGGCCGCATAGTCATCGCCCGGCGTCACGCCCTCGATGTTGTAACGGCGGTAATCGGACTTCAGCGGCCCCTCGGGGCCAAACACCACGCAGGAAGCCACCGTGGCCTCGCCGCTGGAGTGGCTGATGTCAAAGCACTCCAGACGTTGTGGCAACTCATCCAGCTGCAATGCCTTGGCCAGGGATGCAAAGCGTGCTGCCAGGTGCTGGCGGTTGGCCAGACGGGAGATCAGCGCCTGCTCGGCATTGGTCACGGCCAGTTGCTGCCAGCGCGCCCGCGTGCCACGCACGCGATGGACAATGCCCAGCTCGATTTGCCGCGACGCGCTGATGGCACTCACCAGCAAGGGCAGGTCATGGTGTACGCAGTTGACGATGATTTCCCGCGGCAGGTCGCGCTCCTGGCTACCGAGGTAATACTGAGCCAGAAACGCCGAGAGCACCTCGCCGCCCTCCTCCTCGATGGCCACCTGGGGGAAGAAGTTCTTGCTGCCCAGTACCCGCCCGCCGCGCACGCTGATCAGGTGGACGCAGGCGCCGCCCGGATTGACGATGGCGGCCACCACATCCACGTCACCGCTGCCGCCCTCCATGCTCTGCTGATCCTGCACCCGCCGCAGCAGGGCCATTTGATCGCGCAATTCGGCGGCGCGCTCAAATTCGAGGTTTTGCGCTGCCGCTTCCATGGCGCCGGCCAGCTCGTCGGCCAGGGCATTGCTGCGGCCCTCCAGAAACATCACCGAGCGGCGCACATCCTCGGCATATTCGGCCGGCTCGACCAGGCCGACACAGGGGCCTTTGCAGCGCTTGATCTGGTACTGCAGGCAGGGCCGGGTGCGATTATTGAAGTAGCTGTCTTCGCACTGACGAACCATAAAGGTTTTCTGCAGCAGGTTGAGGCTTTCACGAATGGCGCCGGCACTCGGATAAGGGCCGAAGTACCGCCCCTTGGCCTTTTTGCCGCCGCGATGCAGGCTCAGGCGCGGGAAGTCACCCTCGCTAAGCAGCACATAGGGATAGGACTTATCATCGCGCAGGAGGATGTTGTAAGGCGGGCGCGAGGCCTTGATCAGCGTCTGCTCCAGCAACAGCGCCTCGGTCTCGTTGGCGGTGACCGTGGTTTCGATGCGGGCGATCTTCGCTACCAGCGCGGCAGTTTTCGGTGCCAGGCCGGTTGACCGAAAATAACTGGAGAGGCGCTTTTTAAGGTTCTTCGCCTTGCCCACATAGAGCAGTTGAGCCTCGGCATCGAACATTCGATACACGCCGGGATGACTGCTGCAAACCGCCAGAAACGCCGCCGCATCGAGGGCTGGAACCGACTCAGTGAGAGGCATCTACCATGCCGTGGCGCACCGCCAGCAGGGCCAGCTCAACATCGCTGGTGATCGAGAGTTTTTCAAAGATCCGGTAGCGGTAGGTGTTCACGGTTTTTGGCGACAGGCACAACTTATCGGAAATGCTCTGCACCTTCTGGCAACCGGCGATCATCAGGGCAATCTGTACTTCGCGCTCGGAGAGCAGATCAAACGGCGAACCATTGCTCTGCGGCTGGAAGGATTTCAGCGCCAACTGCTGGGCAATCTGCGGGCTGATATAGCGCTGGCCGGCAAACACCATGCGAATCGCCTGGACCATTTCCTCAAGCGCCGCGCCCTTGGTCAGGTAGCCGGCAGCACCGGCCTGCAACAGCCAGGTCGGAAACGGATCGTCCTCGCAAGCGGTCACTGCCAGCACCTTCATATCCTGATGACTGCGCAGCAGCTTGCGCGTGGCTTCCAGGCCGCCGATGCCGGGCATGCGCACGTCCATCAGGACCACATCCGGTTTCAGTTCGCGAGCCTTCTTCAGCGCTTCTTCGCCCGAGTCGGCCTGACCGACAACCTGCAAGCCATTGATATCGGCCAGCATCCGGGTGATGCCGGTACGCACCAGATCATGGTCATCGACCACCAATACCCTAATCAAGCGACACCTCACAACACTGCGTAAGCGACCACCCGCCGTGGGCTGGTTTAATGCCCAACACCTTAACAAATGCCATTTGCCAGACCTAGCGCCGTAGCGTCCTGGCGGCAAAAAAGTGGCCTAATGCCACACCAGAAACAACAAACCCCCAAGCTCGCAAGAGCTTGAGGGTTTGTTTTATATGGTGGAAGGCCAGGGATTCGAACCCTGGGAACGCTACTAACGTTCGACGGTTTTCAAGACCGTTGCATTCAACCGCTCTGCCAACCTTCCCGGTTTTTCTCAAGTCTGTGCAAGCCTGCCGCCATAAATCCACTGGCAACGCCCCGCGCTGACTCGGGCGGCATGATACCGAAATGAAACACACTGTCAAACTCTGTCGATTGGCAGTCACACAGGCTCTGTTATGATCAAATTCGACCACGGTCATGGAACCTTTGACCTTTTCAGGAGTGACGCCATGCAAGAACAAGATTACGCACTCAGCCACGCCCAGGTTGAGCAACAGCAAGTCAGCAGCGTGCTGCGCAATACCTATGGCCTGTTGGCCATGACCCTGGCCTTCAGCGGCCTGGTGGCGTATTTCGCCCAGCAGATGAATGTGCCCTACCCGAGTTTCTTTGTGGTGTTGATCGGCTTCTACGGCCTGTTCTTCCTCACCGTGAAACTGCGCAACTCGTCCTGGGGCCTGCTGTCCACCTTCGCCCTGACCGGCTTTATGGGTTACACCCTGGGCCCGATCCTCAACCGCTACCTGGACATGCCCAATGGCGGCGAAGTGGTCAGCTCGGCCTTTGCCATGACCGCCCTGGTGTTCTGCGGCCTGTCGGCCTATGTACTGACCACCCGCAAGGACATGAGCTTCCT
>DAITLT010000343.1:3107-3457 GCA_036835505.1 Pseudomonas sp. | reverse complement strand
TTCAGGTCCATGCGGTGGCAACACCGTGGAAGTTCGAGTCTTCTCCTGGGCACCACTCTTCAAAACAAAACCGAGCCATTGGCTCGGTTTTGTCTTTTCTGGATGCGGAAAATCATCTGCTTCGCCTCACACAGCCGCACAAAGCAGAGCGCGACGAACAACGGGAATAACAGCCGCAGGCTGGCCAGAAGGACGTTGACCGCTAGCGGTCTCTGAACAGCCTTTGCGAAGCGCAGCCGGCTGTCAGACCTTAAACTGGGCGAAGCTCGCCTTGAGCTGATTAACCAGACTCTCCAACACCCGGCCACTGGCCGCGGTCGCACCGACCTCAGCCGCCGCGCGCTGCGCCT
>DAITLT010000343.1:2623-3097 GCA_036835505.1 Pseudomonas sp. | reverse complement strand
AGCACCATCGGCTTGATTCGCCGCCGCACGAGTGGCGATTTCGATGGCACCATGCACTTCATCCACCGAGGCCTGCACCGATTGCTGCAAGCGCGCACTGTCGCGCAGCGCCTGCAAACCTTCGACCGCCTGCTCACCGGCCTGACCAATCACCGCCACCGCCTCACGCGCACCCTGCTGCAGCGCCGTGATATGCGCCTGAATATCGCCGGTGGATTGTTGCGTCTTGCTGGCCAGGGCACGCACCTCGTCAGCCACCACAGCAAAACCGCGACCACTCTCGCCCGCACGCGCCGCCTCAATCGCGGCATTCAGCGCCAGCAGATTGGTCTGCTCGGCGATCGAACGAATCACCGTCAATACCACCTCGATCTGCTCGCTCTGCTGGGCCAGACGCTCGATCACCGCCGAACCATTCTCCACCCGCGCCACCAGCGCCTCGATCAAGCCGCCGACTTTATCGGCAATCGCAGC
>DAITLT010000343.1:0-2613 GCA_036835505.1 Pseudomonas sp. | reverse complement strand
TTTCATGAGCCGCCTGACGGATCGCTAGCACCCGCTGCTGCGCATCGCGCATGGCCTGGCTTTCTGCCTGCGCGTCACCCGCCATCGCCTCCAGCGCCTGCAGGCTGCCAGCCACCTCATCGCGCTGACGAACCGATGCTGCTTCGGCTGACGCACTGCACAGAGCCAGGCTGCGAATTTCCTCCCCGGTGCGCTGGGCCACCTCTCCCGCCTCGCGCACGATGGGCTGCAGCTTGGCAATGAAGCGATTGACCGCATCCGCCATATCGCCAACCTCATCGGCGCTGTCCAACTGCACGCGTCGCGTCAGATCACCCTCGCCTGCCGCCAGATCCTGCAACGCTGCAATCAGCAACTGCAGGCGACTCAACACCCGCCAACCGAGCACCAGCGCCACCACCACCAACATCAGCAGCCCCACCACCAACAAACCAACGGCGATGCGCCAGCGCAGAGCCTCGGCAGCCGCTTGCACCGTTTCGCCACCATTGCGCGCCATGTCCTGGGTTGCCTGCTCGGCCAGTTGCAGGCGCTGCTGCAAAGCCTGAGCACTCTCCTGCGCCGCACCCGCCAGACTGCTGTCAACCAGCTCGCCGGCATTGCCGACCAGGGTCGCAAAACGGCCATCCAGAGCCGTTAGCTCCTTCTCAATCGCATCCAGAGAAAGGCCCAACTGGATCTTGCCAATCGGCGCGCCCATCGGATTGATCTCGACCTCCACCATATGCACCCGCGGATCTCGTGACGCGGCATCCACCAGGCGCTCCAGCGGCGTCTTGCCCTGCCCGGCCGCCACCAGCTCACGCACCTGGGCACTGCTGCGATTGAAGTTGCGGGTCAGGCGCTGACCCTGCGCATCGTAATAAACGGCGAAGAGCACGGCGGGATCGCGCTGTACGATACGCGTAAACGCGGTCAGGGCCGGCGTGTCGTTATCCCAGATGGCCTTGGGCGCCACACCAGCCAACAGTTGCGCCATAGCGTTACCGGACTGTTTGAGGCTTTCCTCCAGCACCTGGCGCAGCTGCACTTGCTCGCTCTTTAGCTGGGTCGACAGACCACTGCCCAGGCGCTCGCGCGTATTGACCGAAAGCGCCGCCATACCGGCACGCATTTCGTCTTCAGCCTTACCCAGCTCACCCGCCAGGCGCTCACTTTCACCGCCCAGCCGCTGAGTCAGCTCACGCACCAGACCATCGACCGTGGCATGGGTCAGCCACACCGCCAGCCCGACCTGCACCAGCATGGCAACCCCGAGCGCAATGAATACCGGACGCAGCAGTCGGCTGCGCAACAACGAGAAAAGAACGGACACTACGTAACTCCTTCCACCAGACACGCTCAGGCCATTGCATCGGCAGCGGACAATAAAGCTGTACCCCATAGCAAGGTATAGGTCAGCGCTACGGCTTTCGCCGAAAAGCAAAAAGGCCGCTCGAGAGCGGCCTTTCTGTCAACGCAGCAGCGATCAGGCAAATGGATGACGCAAGACGATGGTCTCGTTGCGATCCGGGCCGGTGGAAATAATATCAATCGGCGCACCGACCAGCTCTTCCAGGCGCGCGATGTAATGGCGCGCATTGACTGGCAGCTCTTCCAGGGTCTTGGCCCCCAGGGTCGACTCACTCCAGCCCGCCATCTCTTCATACACCGGCTGCAAGCCGATATAGCTGTCGGCGTCGGTGGGCGCCGCAATCACCGCACCCTGCTCGTCCTTGTAGCCGACACAGATGCGAATGGTCTCCAGGCCGTCCAGCACGTCCAGCTTGGTCAGGCACAGGCCGGAGATGCTGTTGATTTCGATGGCCCGGCGCAGGATCACCGCATCGAACCAACCGCAACGGCGCGCACGGCCGGTGGTCGAGCCGAACTCATGACCACGCTTGGCCAAGAACGCACCGGTTTCATCGAACAGCTCGGTCGGGAACGGGCCGGAGCCGACACGCGTGGTGTAAGCCTTGGTGATGCCGAGGATGTAATCGAGGTACATCGGACCAAAACCCGAGCCGGTGGCAATCCCGCCGGCCGTGGTATTGGAGCTGGTGACGTACGGGTAGGTACCGTGGTCGATGTCCAGCAACGAGCCCTGGGCGCCCTCGAACATGATGTCCTGACCGGCGTGGCGCATGTCATGCAGCACCGCGGTGACATCCGCCATCATCGGCTTGAGCAGGGCCGCGTATTCCATGCATTCGTCGAGGGTCTTCTGCAGGTCGATCGCCGGCTCTTGGTAATAATTGACCAGCACAAAGTTGTGATAGTCGAGCAGCTCGGCCAGCTTGCTGGCGAAGCGCTCAGGGTTGAACAGATCACCAATACGCAGACCGCGACGGGCGACCTTGTCCTCATAGGCCGGGCCGATACCGCGCCCAGTGGTGCCGATCTTGGCCTCACCGCGGGCCTTCTCGCGCGCCTGATCGAGGGCCACGTGATAGGACAGGATCAGCGGGCAAGACGGGCTGATGCGCAGGCGCTCACGCACCGGCACACCCTTCTCTTCGAGCTTGACGATCTCGCGCATCAAGGCATCCGGCGCAACCACCACGCCATTGCCGATTAGGCACTGCACGCCTTCGCGCAGGATGCCCGAGGGAATCAGGTGCAGTACGGTTT
>DAITLT010000342.1:0-3463 GCA_036835505.1 Pseudomonas sp. | reverse complement strand
CAGCCATCAGCATCTCGATTTCCTTGCTCAGTAATTCAATCTCTTGCTTGTTCATCAATAATCTCCCTGGTGCGCCTCCGCGGCTTCGCAATGTTCAGTGCGGCCCCGTGCAGTTGTTTGTCTATTTCTTACCGCGCAAATACATATCGCGCGGCGATTATAGCGCAGCAACATCCCGCCGCCCGCGTTATTCCAATTCCGGATCAAAGGAAAATCACCCAGCAGGAACCGTGATTTAACCAGCCACTTACCCATCGTTTTTTGATGGGTAAGTGGCATGGCTATACAAAGCTATCACGCCCTCTTTCTACCAAACTCATCATCTTTGAAATAGAATTGAATCCAGTTCGATTGAGTTGAGAATCCCTATGCCGCGCGAAATAAAAGAATCCGATTGGAAGTTGCTAAAGCAGTTGCACCCGGTCGCGCTTGAGCGCTTCTCCAAGCGCATCCTGTCGGAAATCGGGAGCATCAACGCCGATAGCGCAAAGGGTTTTCACCAGCGCTATTTGGATATATTCGAGGTTATCGGACGTCGCGACCGGGAAATGTCGCAACTGTTTAACGATCTCCGGCGTTCAACCGCACTTTTTCAAATCGCCTATATTCAATCCCGTGGTTTGCTGACGGAAGAAGAGTTTTCGCGCTTCAGCGAAGAAACGCGCAGCTTTGTGGAAGTGATGCTTGAAGGGCAGCATGACGATGACGAATAACCGCCAAAAACGCTCCGCATAACACAGAGCATCCTCAGTCTGGTTTGCTACTTTTCACCGGAAACGCCTTGGCAAAAGTCTGGATCACTTCACGTACCACCTTGCGCTGTGGCGTTGGTAGCGAGAGAAACGCCTCGAAAATCTCGCGCTCCTGATAGCCGATGCCTTCATCCCAGCGGGCGCGATCTTCTTTTATCTGCTGCTTGATTCCCAGGTCGAAGGTTAATTCTTCCGGTGGAATGCGCAGCATCTCCGACAAAGTAACGATCTTGTCATAGGGTGGGATAGATTCGCCTCTCAACCACTTTCGTACGCCGTGCAAGGTCATCGGCTTGCCAAAGTATCGAAGATTGAAATTGCGCTCCAACACGGCGGGCTCTGGTTTGAATCCTGCCTTCAGCATGGCTTCCCGCAATCTGCCGGCAAAAAGTTGTTTTACATTTTTCATGTGTTCACGTTACTGATATGGTCGGTCAGTTACGTGAAACAATAATTAGTTACGTTATTTGCTAGACTATCAGTTACGTATATAGCGTGACTGATAATAATGGCCAAAACCCTGCTGGAACAACTCCCCGAAATCGCCGCCAATGGCCGCAAGGAAGCCGAACGCATACTGGAGAGCATCGAAGGCCGCCACCGCGTCAGCCTGCAAACCCGCGAATGGGTGCTGCCCGCCAAAGACACAGCGGCACAGGACTGGATCACCAGCAATGCGCACCAAACCCACCTGCAAGGCGCTGCCGATGCGGCGTGGACTAACCGTCTGATTTACGGCGACAACCTGCTGGCGATGGCCGCGCTGCTGGCGGGCGACGAGCAAACGCCCAGCCTGCGCGGCAAGGTGGACTTGATCTACATCGACCCGCCGTTTGATTCCAAGGCCGACTACCGCACCAAGGTCACGCTACCCGGCGTGGAGCTGGAGCAGAAGCCCACCGTGATCGAGCAGTTTGCCTACTCCGACACCTGGAGCGACGGCACGGCTTCCTATCTGGCGATGATTACGCCGCGGCTGATTCTGATGCGCGAACTGCTGAGCGACAGCGGCTCGATCTACGTGCATCTGGACTGGCATGTCGGGCATTACGTGAAGATTGTGATGGATGAGATATTTGGAAAGAATTTATTTCGTAACGAAATAATTTGGCATTACTCAGGCTGGAACAAACAGCTCTTAACTTCGTTTGAAAAGCGCCACGACACACTATTTCTCTACGGGAAAAGTGACCAACAACACTTTCAATCTTTTTTTGAAATGTGGGAGTCAAAAGAAGAGTACGTAAAGAAGCGCAAGCAAAAAGTTCATGTTGATGATGGCGGTCGCGAGTACGTACTTTCAGATGCGGGTGGTGGCGAGCGAATAAAGCGTTATCTTGATGATGTTATGCGAGAGGGTGTGGTTGTTGATGATGTCTGGCATATGGACAAACTCAATAACTCATCAAATGAATCTGTGGGTTATTCGACGCAAAAAACAGAAGAGCTGCTCGACCGCATAATCAACGCCTCCTGCCCTGAAGGTGGCCTCGTCGCCGATTTCTTTGGTGGCTCCGGCACAACCGCCTCAGTGGCCGAAAAACTGGGTCGCCGCTGGATCACCACCGACCTCGGCAAGCCCGCCTGCATGGTGATGCGCAAGCGGCTGATCGACCAGAACGCGCAGCCGTTTTTGTATCAGGCCATCGGCGACTATCAGGTGGAGGCCGCAAAATCCATGCTGGGGCGCGGCTTTCGCATCGGCGATTTATCGCAGCTCGTGCTGTCGCTGTTTGGCGCGCTGCCGCTGCCGCCGGAAGACGCGCCGCAACGCAACCTCGGCCACATCACCGCCGGCGGCAGCAAGACGCTGGTGCTGGCCGATTCGCCCAACAAGCTCACCGGTGCGGCCACGCTGAAAAAAGCCATCGCCCAGCGTGACAATCTGATGGGCGGCTGGGATCGGGTGGTGGTGCTGGGTTGGAACTTCGAGCCGTCGATCGGCGAGACCATCACCGCGCTGAACGACAGCCGCCTTGAGGTATTGGTGATTCCGCCAGACTTGATGGACAGGCTGAAGAAGAAAGGCGGGTTGGACAAGCTCAGGGGTTCGGTGCGGTTTTCTTCGTTGCAGTATTTGACGATCAGGCCGGTGGAGCGTAAATCCCCCCATAACCCCCCTTTGGCAAAGGGGGGTGGCGAAGCCGGGGGATTTGCAGGCGGCGAGGAAACGCTGACCGTGCAACTGGACAACTACGTGCTGCTGTCGCCGGAGGCGATCAATCTGGATGAGGCGAACCGCGTCAAGTTGCAGGCGGTCATCAATCAGGAGCCGCTGGCACTGATCGAATACTGGGCGGTTGATCCTAACTATGACGGCAAGGTGTTCCGTTCCGTGTGGCAGGACTATCGCGGCAACACCGACAACGACGGCGACCCGCTGCGCGTGGTAACGAGGGCGGTGCTGACGCTGCCCGCCAAACCCGGCGCGCGCCGCGTGTGCGTGCGGGTGGTGGACGTGTTCGGCTTTGAGGCGGAAGTGGTGGCGACGGTGGATGCAGCATGAGTGAGTACACTTTAGCCAGACCATCCGCCAAAGCCGACGAGCAACTCGCACTCTCCGCTGGCCTCACTGCTAAAACCAATCAACTTTGCATCGGCTTGGAATATGGGGTGGCGGATATTTACGAGCTGGTCACGCCCACCACGGCGGAGTTGCTGAAGTGGTGGTTTGGCGAGGACATGATCGCCGCGCGCGGCACGCTGAATTT
>DAITLT010000341.1:0-3486 GCA_036835505.1 Pseudomonas sp. | reverse complement strand
GTTCTGCAGCACACGCAACAACTTGGCCTGCACGCTGAGGGGCAACTCGCCGACCTCATCGAGCAGCAAGGTGCCGCCATTGGCCGCGTCGAAGCGGCCGGGGCGGTCGCTGGTGGCCCCGGAAAACGCGCCTTTGACGTGGCCAAATAACTCACTCTCGGCCAGCGACTCGGGCAACGCGGCGCAGTTGACCTGAATCAGCGGTTTGTTGCGCCGCCGCGACAGGCCGTGCAAACGGCGAGCAAACAGCTCCTTGCCGACCCCGGTTTCACCCAGCAACAACACCGGCAACTCGGAATCGGCGACCACCTCCAGCTCACTGAGAATCTGCCGCAAGGCCTGGCTCTGGCCGAGAATTTCGCCCTCTTCGGCGAGCGCCTGGGGGTGCTGCACGTCGCTGCGCGACAGGCGCAGGCTGCGATTCTCCTGCTCCAGGCGGGTAATCCGCACCGCCGCCTCGATCAGCAGACCGTAACGCTGCAGATCACGCCGGGCACGGCCATCAAAGGTGCCGGGGTGCAAGGCATCCAGGGTCAGGGCGCCCCAGGGCTGGCCATCGACAAACAGGCTCATGCCCATGCAGTCATGCACCGGCAGCGGCGCGCCGGCATGCTGATCGAGCAGGCCGTCGTAAGGGTCGGGCAGGCGGCTGTCGGGCTCGAACCAGGTCGGTTCGCGCGCGGCCATGATCGCCGCCAAGCGCGGATGCTGGGCCACCACAAAGCGTCGGCCCAGGGCTTCATGCACCAGCCCGACGGTCGCCAGCGGCCGCAGGCTGTCGCCATCCAGGCGCAACAGACCCACCGCGCCGCAGCTAAAGTGCTCGCGCAGGGTGTGTACCAGGCGCTGCAGGCGCACGGCATTGGGCAGTTCGACGATCAAATCGGCAAGCAGACTGGCTTCCAGCATGGTTATTTTCACCCTATATGGTCAAACGAACCTTAATCGATCGAGGTCAAATTAACCATCACTTATAAATAATCGTTTAATTTCAATAACTTAACTTTGGCACGAGGAATGCTAATAACCGATAAGTCTCACTCACACTCTATCGACCCCAAGGACCTTGTTATGACCCAACAGTTGCTGGAACAGTCCCTCGGCGCCCTGGCCTGCGAAATCCCTGGCGCAACCCGGGTATTTCACGCCTTCAACCTGGACTTCTGTTGCGGCGGCCAGCTCAGCCTGGACGAAGCCGCCAAGCGTCGCGGTATCGATGCAGAAAAAGTCGCCGCCGAACTGCAGGCCCTGCACGACCATCGCGGCAGCGCCCAGGATTGGCGCCTGGCGTCCACGGAGCAACTGATTGCCCATATTCTCAGCCGCTACCACGCCCGCCACCGCGAACAATTGCCCGAGCTGATCCGCCTGGCCAGCCGCGTCGAGCAGGTGCATGGCGAGCGCGAAAACTGCCCCAACGGCCTGGCCGATCACCTGCACGACATGCAGCAGGAACTGGAAAGCCACATGCTCAAAGAAGAGCAGATCCTCTTTCCGGTGCTGCTCGACGGCCTCGGTCAGATGGCTGCCGCGCCCATTTCGGTGATGCGCATGGAGCACGACCAGCACGGCGCAGCCCTGCAGCGCATTCTTGACCTGACCGACAACATCACCCCACCGGTCAACGCCTGCAACACCTGGCGCGCGCTGTATCGCGGGCTGGATGAGCTGCGCAACGACCTGATGGTTCACATTCATTTAGAAAACAACGTGTTATTCGCCAATGCCCTGCGCGCGCCGGCCGCAAGCCTGGTATAAGACACGCCGCGCGCGCCCGGCAACGGGTGCGCCAGCATGGAGAGTCGTCACCGTGTTCAAACAACTCCTGCAACCGCTGCTCTGGTTTTGCCTGCTGACCTCGATCCTGCTGCTGGCCAGCGGGCTGGCCTTGAACGCCGCGACCAGCACGCCAGACGTACACCCGCACAGCAACCAAGCGACCTGAACGACCTCAGGTCCATCACTCCATCAACCACAGGGATGCCTCTTATGGTGTTGCACCGCGTACATCACCAGATTCTCCGCAGCCATCACTTGTTCGAACCGCTGAACGAGGAGCAGATGGACGAGCTGATGAGCACCAGCCAACTGCTCAATGTCGACAAAGGCGTGCCGCTGTTTCGCCAGGGCGAACCGGCCAGCGCGTTTTACTTCATCATCTCCGGCTCGGTAAAAATCTATCGCCTGACCCCCGACGGCCAGGAAAAGGTCTTCGACGTGATCGGCGAACGCCAGGCCTTTGCCGAAGCCATGATGCTGATGGACACCCCCAACTATGTGGCCTGCGCCGAAGCCATCGGCCCGACCCAGTTGTACAAGCTCTCCAGCCAAACCTATATGCAGTTGCTGCAGAACAACAACCGCCTGGCCTTTGCCCTGCTCGGCCGGCTGTCGGTGCGCCTGCACCAGCGCCTCAACGAAATCGAGACCCTGTCGCTGAAGAACGCCACCCACCGCGTGGTGCGCTACCTGCTGACCCAGATGGCGCCGCTGCATGACGCCGCCAGCAGCTTCGAACTGCCGATGGCCAAGCAATTGATTGCCGGCCATCTGTCGATCCAGCCGGAAACCTTCTCGCGGATCATCCGGCGCCTCACCGATGAGCACATCATCAGCCAGGACGGCCGCCTGATCAGCGTTCTCGACCCCCAGCGGCTGCAAAAATTCGAGTGAGCCACAGGCCTGCGCCCGCGGCCTGACTCCGTCGGCGCAGACCTCACCAGCGAGCACCTGCCATGTCTCAATGCCTGTACTGCCAACGCGAAACCCAACATCCGCAAGCCAATTGCGCCCATTGCGGCATGCCCCTGCCGACCCAGGCCGACGACCTCAACCTGCGCCGCCAGCAACGCTTTATGTGGTTCTGCATGGGCCTGGCGCTGTTCTGCGCGATCATGAGCGTCTGGCTGCCGCGCAGCCTGGCTTAGCAGGCCACCGAGAAACACCACGAGGTTGACTTCCTGCAGCCGGGGGTTGGCACTACTGCGTTAAAAACGGTTCTGCGCATTTGGGCGGGGGAGATGCGCTTAAAACCGGACGGGCAAGATTATACGCGTGGCCGCCAGTGGCGTGGCATGGCCCATTATCGCGCAGCCTGAGCGAATGGATTTCGCCCCTCACGGGCGACTCACTTTCTTTGCTTGTGCAAAGAAAGTAAGCAAAGAAACACCCTCCATCATCGGCCCCGGCTGCGCCGGGGTGATTCGCTGCGCTCACCCTACGGGCCAGCCTTCGGCTGTTACTCCGCTGCGCTACGTTTCCCTCGCTCCATCGCCGCTCCAGGGGCCGGCCCTTGCGCAGCGATTGCCCTCGGCCTTCTGCATGGAGATTTGGCCGCCGCCTGTGAGATTGCGGTTAAACAACCAAGGCAACAGCCCAAAACCAACGCAGAGAGAGCGCGCTTTACACAGAGATCGTGCAGACGACGCGGGTTCGGCCCCGTCAGGAGGCCGAGCGTAGGTACTGTGTAGAGGGGCATTTGGCATG
>DAITLT010000340.1:0-3504 GCA_036835505.1 Pseudomonas sp. | reverse complement strand
GCGTCGATCATCTCGACAAACTCGCCGGGCGGTGCCACCAGGGCGAAGCCCGAGTCGAAGCTGCCGGGGGTAACGTCTTCGCGGCACCACTGGCAGGTGGCGAAGAAGTCGATGTAATGCATCTGCCCATCCTTGCCGGGGATTTTCAGGCGCATGTCAAAGCGCGCATTGACCAGCATCGGCAGTTGGCTGATCAGCATCAGGCCGTCCACGGACACGTTGCCGATGTAGCCCATCGGTTTGTCGGTGATGCGATTGAACACCTTCAGGTAATACGGCAACTGATGGCGTTCGATGCGGCGTTGAATGCGCATGCTGGCAGATCGCTATACAGGGGGAGCTGAGTATGGACGCAGAACTGACCGATGCGCCAGTTTCAGCCGCACCGTTGAGCAATTTGTGTGCTAAGCCGGCGACGGGCAGCGTCGATTTCCTCATCGCTGTAATAACTGCGCCCGCCCTTGCCATCATCCTTGTAAAAGGTTCCGCCCTGCCCCAGTTGCGCCTGACTGTCGCGCAGGCGTTGGCAGTCCTGAGCTTGCTTGGCCTGCTCTTGGCGATTGATGGCGGCGGCCTGTTGCTGCTCTTCACGGCGCGCGGCAAAGAAGCGCTCGGTGCGCGCCTCACGCTCCACGGTGGCCGCATCGCGCTGGATCACCTGGGGCTTGACCTCGACCTGCACCGCCCCGGCCTGCGGCGTTTCACCAAAATGCACGCGGCCATTGGCATCGGTCCAGCGGTACACCTCGGCCAGTGCCAGGCTCGGTAATAACAGGATGACTAACCACAATTGGCGCATAGTGCTTCTCTCCTTGATTGCTTCCAGCTTATCCCTGGCGCCACTGTCGGCTCGCCAGCACGACCAACGGCCTGTGGCTTTACAACGCCGGCGATACCTTGGCCGGCTCCGCGCTGCGCAACTGGCCTAACTGCTCAAGGGTGCTTAGGCGCGCCTTGGCCCGGTAGGCGTACTCGCTCTGCGGGTAATGGGAAAGGATAAATTGATAGGTCTGCTGGGCGTCGACAAACAAGTGCTCGCGCTCCAGACATTGGCCGCGCAACAGGGAAATTTCCGGCTGCAGATACGGCCGTGCGCGGATCTGTCGCTCAGCTTGCGACAACGCCAAGCTCACCCGCTTGCAGTTGCCCTCGGCATAGTAGCGATAGGCACTGTCCAGGTGATAGTCCGCCTGCCAGCGCGTACAACCGCTGAGCAGAACCATCAGGCTAATAACCAAGCGACCCATAAGCTTTGCTCCTCGACTCTGCTCTCGACAACTCTTGAGAGTATCGACTGCCACCCACAAATCTGCAGCCCCTAACGGTCTGCGGCTGCAGTTTTGCAAAAACCCCGGCAAAATCATCGCTCGCTTTATTTAGCCGCTAGCCGCGCCCAATCGGCGCCTCAAGGAACTCTAGATGTCGCCCCGCGAACAACGCGCCGAACAACGTCGATTAGATATCCTCGAAGCGGCCCTCGAGATATTTGCCATCAAGGGTTACCACGCCACCGGGATTGCCGACATCGCCAAACTGCTGGGCATCGGCCACGGCACCTTCTACCGCTACTTCGCCAACAAACGGGCGATTTTCGATGCGCTGGTTTCCAGCACCATTACCGGCATCGCGCAGGTGATGCGCGATGAACCGCCGACCACCAACAGCCTGGCCGAATACGAACAGCAGCTGTATCAGATAGCCGGGCGGATATTCGATTTGTTTGCCGCCGATGTGCGCCTGAGCCGGATTCTGCTGTTTGAAGCGCCCGGCGTCGATGCCGAACTGCACCAGCAATTTCAGACCGCCATGGGCGGTTTTGCCCTGCTCACCGAGCAATACCTGCGCAATGGCCAGCGCAAGGGCTTCCTGCGGGCGATGGACACCGGCATCAGTGCCCGCGCCATCAATGCGGTGCTGATCGAAGGCATTCGCGAGGTCTGCTTCAGTGACAACCCTCAACAACAAGCCCGGCGCTGGACCGAGCAAGGTGTGCCGATAATGCTGCACGGCATCAGCGCCTGATCGAAAGTCGGGAAGTTAATTCGCTCAGGTTTTGGTCTCACTCAAAAGCTGAATGACGTGTCATTCTTTCAATGACTGTCGCGAGCAAGCCCCCTATTGGCCTGCTCACGGCGCTCATCCAAACCAGACACGGAGAATAACAATGGTTCAAGTCGATGTATTTTGGGCATATGGCTGGGGGGCAAGCCTGGCCGTGGCCTGCGGTCACCAACTGGCCCGCAAGAGCAAGCCGCTGGAAACGGCCTTCTGGGCCAAAACCTGTCTGTTTCTCGCGCTCTTTTGGGCGCCGACTGGACTGTTGCTGCTGATCCGCCACCCAAGCTGGGAGACCATGCAGGCCGCCGCCAGCTTTACCGATCTCTCGGTATGGCTGGTGCTGGTTTTCGGCATCACCAATATCACCCAAGGTCTGCTCGGTTTCTGGGTCGGGCACCAGTTGATCCGCACAGGCAAGTTCTACGCCGCACAACTGAACTGGATGTTCGGCTATTTCGGGATGTTCTTTATCCTGCTCTATGGCTGGGACGGCATGGGTTATGACCGCTTTCTTTATGATCGCGATCTGTTCGCTGGCAGTCCGGCCTGGACACCCGGCGCCGGCACAGTTGACGGTATTGGCGCCGCGCTGCAGCGTTTCGTATTGACCTTCAGCAACCTCAGCGGCGGCGCCACTGTCATCACTACCCTGCTCACTGACAGCCTGTGGCTGATCCCGCCGTTCTTTGTGCTGTTCAGCAACTGGTTGAAACAGGACGCCATCAGCATTGCGCAACCCGCACCGGGCAATCTGCAGATCCTCACCAGCTACCTGGCCGGAGTGTTTGTGCTGGGTCTTGGCTGCGCCGCCCTGTGCGCCCTGGGTGTAGGCCTGTGCGCAGAGTTACTGGGCGTCGGCGCGGTCGTCTGGCATGGCAGTTTCTATGCTCCCGAGCAGCTGGACCGCCACGTTCTCAGTTACCTGCTGGGATTGCCGCTGTCGCTTGGCCTGATCTGGTTCGCCTTGCTGCGCCCCGGCATGCCGCTGGCCCGCGTGATCGCCCCACTGCTGCTCGGCCAGCAACCAACCCGCTGGCCGAGCACCGCGCCAGGGGTACAGGCATAACCTCCGATGGGTAATGCCGCGCCGCCCAGCTGTGCTCGGCGGCGCACTGCTAGACTGCGCACACTCGTTATTGGCCCTGGAGTCAGCATGCGTTCTTTGTGTATCGGTTTGGTTGCGCTCATTTTCCTCGCCGGCTGCTCACCCACCACTCCGCTGTTTATCGCCCAGATCGGCACCCAGGAAGTGGTCGAATACAAGACCCTAAAGACCAACCGCATGACCGCTGCCATTGAGGAAGATGGCGATTTGCTGACCTACAGCGCCCAGGCCATCCGCGACAATAAAAGTGCCCAGGCCGAAGCCCTGTACCTCAGCGGCTACCAGGACAAGAAGCTCGGCGACCAGGTGCGCGCCATCGCCCTGTACCAGATCGGCCTGAT
>DAITLT010000339.1:0-3527 GCA_036835505.1 Pseudomonas sp. | reverse complement strand
TTGGTGGCGCGGCTGGAAGTCGCTCTGTTGGGTGGGCCGGGCAAAGCGGTTCCACGGGCAGACGATTTGGCAGTCATCGCAGCCAAACACCCGATTGCCGATCAGCGGGCGCAGCTCGACGGGAATGGCGCCCTTGAGCTCGATGGTCAGGTAGGAAATGCAGCGTCGCGCATCCAGCACATAAGGGCCAACCAGGGCCGCCGTCGGGCAGATGTCCAGGCAGGCGCGGCAACGTCCGCAATGTTCGTCGGTGTGGGCGGCATCTACCGGCAGCGGCAGGTCGACAAACAGCTCGCCAAGGAAGAACCAACTGCCGGCCTTTCGATTGAGCACCAGGGTGTTCTTGCCGATCCAGCCCAGGCCCGCCTGTTCGGCAATCGCCTTCTCCAGCACCGGGGCGCTGTCGACAAAGGCCCGATAGCCAAACGGGCCGATCGCCTGCTGAATGCGCTCGGCCAGTTGCTGAATGCGCTTGCGGATCAGCTTGTGGTAATCGCGGCCCAGGGCGTAGCGCGACACGTAGGCCTTCTCCGGTTCGCCCAGGCGCTGACTCATCTGGGTGTCGCCGGGCAGGCAATCCATGCGCAGCGACACCACCCGCAGGGTGCCGGGCACCAGCTCATCGGGACGCGAGCGCTTGTTGCCGTGGGCGGCCATATAGTCCATCTCGCCGTGATAACCGGCCGCCAGCCAGCGCTGCAGATGGGCCTCGTGGCTGGCCAGATCGAGGCCGGCAATCCCGACTTGCTGGAAGCCGAGCTCGCGGCCCCAGTCCTTGATGGCCTGGCTGAGGGCGGGAAGATCGAGACTGGATGCGGGCATGGGCGAGAAACCGGGGCGGAGGTGGGTATAATTCTGCCAGACATTGGAGCCGACGCATGCCTGTTAGCCATCAACCATTACCCCTGCCGCTGTATTGCGCCGCCCAGGTGCGCGAACTGGATGCGCGCCTGATCGCCGCCGGCACGCCGGCCTTCGAGCTGATGCAGCGCGCCGCCCATGGTGCCTGGCGCGCCTTGCGCCAGCGCTGGCCGCAGGCCGGCAGCGTGACGGTGCTGACCGGCAGCGGCAATAACGCGGGCGATGGTTATTTGCTGGCCGCCCTGGCCCAGCGCGCCGGCTGGCAGGTGCAGGTGCTGGCCGTGGTGGCGCCAAGCGCCCTGCGTGATACGGCGGCCGAAGCCTATGCCGAGGCGCTGGCCGCCGGGGTGGCGGTGCAACCTTGGCACGTTGATGCGCCCTTGTGCGGGGTGCTGGTCGATGCGCTGCTCGGCACCGGCCTGACCGGGGCGGTGCGTGAGCCTTTTGCGGCGGCCATCTGCCAGATCAACGCCAGTAACTTGCCAGTGCTGGCCCTGGACCTGCCTTCGGGGCTGTGTGCCGACACCGGCGCCGAGCTCGGCGTGGCGGTACAGGCCGAACTGACGGTGACTTTTATCGCCCTCAAGCTGGGGCTGCTGACCGGTGCCGGCCCGGATCGGGTTGGGCTGTTGCAGCTGGATGATCTGCGCGCCGATGGGGCCCTTCTCGGCGCCGTTGCACCTGTCGCCCAGCGCCTGGCGCCGGCCAATCTGCCGCGCCTGGCCGGGCGTCCGCGCACGGCGCACAAGGGGCTGTACGGTCGGGTGCTGGTGGTCGGCGGTGATCGCGGCCTGGGTGGCGCCGCCCTGTTGGCGGCGCAGGCGGCCCAACGCGGCGGCGCGGGCCTGGTGTCCCTGGCGACCCGTGACGAGCATGTGCCGGCGGCCTTGACCCGCCTGCCGGAGGTGATGAGTCGCGGCATTGCCTCGGCCAATCAGTTGCTGGCCTTGAGTGCCAGCGCCGAGGTGCTGGTGGTGGGCCCAGGGCTGGGTGTGCAGGCCTGGGGGCGCAGCCTGCTGAGCGCCGCGGCCAGCCGGGCGGTACCTCAGGTGTGGGACGCCGATGGTCTGAATTTGCTCGCCCGTGGCGGCGTGCAGTTGCCGGCCGATGCCCTGTTGACGCCCCATCCGGGCGAGGCCGCGCGGTTGTTGGGGGTGAGCACGGCGCAGGTGCAGGCCGATCGTCCGGCTGCCGCCCTGGCCTTGGCCCGGCGTTATCAGGCGGTGGTGGTGCTCAAGGGCGCCGGCAGCCTGATCGCCAGCGCCGATGGGCGTTTGGCCCTGTGTGATCGTGGTCATCCGGCGATGGCCGGCGGCGGATTCGGCGATGTGCTGGCGGGCCTGCTCGGCGCCTTGCGCGGTCAGGGTTTGCCGGCATTCGAGGCGGCTTGCCTGGGCGTCTGGTTGCACGCCAGCGCCGGCGAACGCCTGGCCCGGCAGGGTCGCGGTCTGGCCGCCAGCGAGCTGCTGCCGGCCATTGGTCAGTTATTGGAGGAGCTTGCACCGTGTCTGTCGTGACCCTGCATATCGAGGGCGAAGAAGCCATGCTGGCCCTGGGCGCACGCCTGGCGGCGCTGACCGAGGGGCGCGGCACCCTGTACCTGCACGGTGATCTGGGCGCCGGCAAGACCACTCTGTCGCGCGGCATCATTCGCGGCCTGGGCCATGTCGGGGCGGTGAAAAGCCCGACCTTTACCCTGGTGGAACCCTATGAGATTGGCGCCTGCAAGGTCTTTCACTTCGACCTGTATCGCCTCGCCGATCCGGAGGAGCTGGAGTTTATGGGCATTCGCGATTACTTCGAAGACGCGGCCCTGTGCCTGATCGAGTGGCCTGAGCGCGGCGTCGGCGTTTTGCCAAAGGCTGACCTGGACATTACCATTGCCGCTCAAGCGGGCGCTCGCTCGCTGTCTTTGCGGCCCCAGGGCGCGCGTGGTGAGTCGTGGTGTGCTGCTCTGGCCAAGGAACAACAATAATGGGATGGGCAATGGGCGTGCGCGCACGTACCGCTGGGCTGGGTGTGCTGTTGGCGTTGCTGCTTGGCGATGCGCTGGCGGCCGCCGCCGATTTGCGCAGCGTGCGGCTGTGGCGCGCGCCGGATAACACCCGCCTGGTGTTTGACCTGTCCGGGCCGGTGCAGCACAGCGTATTCACCCTGAGCGCGCCGGATCGGATCGTCATCGATGTAGCCGGTGCGCAGTTGGCGACCAAGCTTGAGACGCTGTCGCTGAGCAATACGCCGATCACCAGCATTCGCTCGGCGCAGCGCAGCCCCACGGATTTGCGCCTGGTTATCGACCTGTCGGCGGCGGTCTCGCCGAAAAGCTTCAGCCTGGCGCCCAACCAGCAGTACGGCCATCGTCTGGTGGTCGATCTGTATGACAGCGACGCTGACGGAGCCGCCGCGGACAAGCCGCCCGTGGCGAGCAACCCGGCCCCGGTCGGCGCGCCAGCGGCGGTCAAACCGCCGCCGAGCGTGCGCCCGGTGGTGCCGGTGCCCATGCAGCCGGCGCCGGCCAAGCTGCCGCCGCCCGCGCCAATGCCCAGCGGTAAGCGTGCGATTGTGATTGCCATCGATGCCGGTCACGGCGGTGAGGACCCCGGCGCCCTCGGCCCCAAAGGCGCCCGCGAAAAGCATGTGACCCTGGCGATTGCCAAGGAGCTGCA
>DAITLT010000338.1:0-3538 GCA_036835505.1 Pseudomonas sp. | reverse complement strand
CATCTGGCCGAACATTTTGCGGTTGCCACCGATGCCGCCGAGGCTAGTGCCGGCGATGTTGACGCCATGGTAGCCACGGGCACGGCCGATGAACTTGGTCTTGCTCGGCTGGCCCTTCAAGCGCCAGTAAGCCTTGGCCATCTTCACTGCGGTGTCGGCGCATTCGGAGCCGGAGTCGGTGTAGAACACATGGTCGAGGCCGGCCGGGGTCAGCTCGGTGATTTTCTCGGCCAGTTGATAAGACAACGGATGGCCGTACTGGAAGCCCGGCGCGTAGTCCAGGGTGCCCAGTTGCTTGGCCACGGCATCCTGAATTTCCTTGCGATTGTGCCCGGCACCGCAGGTCCACAGCCCGGACAGGCTGTCGAAGATGCGCCGGCCCTTGTCGTCGATAAAGTGGTTGCCATCCGCCCCAACGATGATGCGCGGGTCACGCTTGAAGTTGCGGTTCGAGGAAAACGGCATCCAGTGCGCATCCAGCTTGAGCTGGCTGGCCATGGGCGAAGTGGCATTCTGCGGCATGTTCATGTGGCGGCCTCGTGACAGTCGGCGATGTGCATTTCCGGAGGCTCGGCAAGCCTGCTCCCCCAGCAGTTGCAGCTAAGTTGCCACAGGGATAAAGTCACTAAAATTCAACTCTTACAAACATTAGATAAGCCAGAGCTAAACAATGAGCAGCCGTCGCCCCACCCCGCTGGCCCAGGTCAGCGACTTCGATATTCGTTTGCTGCGGATCTTTCGCAGCGTGGTGGAATGCGGTGGTTTTTCCGCCGCCGAAAGCGCCCTGGGCATCGGCCGCTCGGCCATCAGCCAGCAGATGAGCGACCTCGAGCAGCGTCTCGGCCTGCGCCTGTGCCAACGCGGCCGCGCCGGCTTTGCCCTGACCGAGGAAGGCCGCGAGGTCTATCAGAGCACCCAGCAGCTGCTGGCGGCGCTGGAGAGCTTTCGCACCGAGGTCAACGGCCTGCACCAGCACCTGCGCGGCGAGCTGAATATCGGCCTGACCGACAACCTGGTGACCGTGCCGCACATGCGCATCACCCATGCCCTGGCGCGCTTGAAGGAGCGCGGCCCGGACGTGCGCATCCAGATCCGCATGACCCCGCCCAGCGAAGTCGAACAGGGCGTGCTGGATGGCAGCCTGCATGTCGGCGTGGTGCCCCAGGCCGGCGCGCTGTCCGGGCTGGAATACCAGGCGCTGTATAACGAGCGCTCGCTGCTGTACTGCGCGGTCGGCCACCCGCTGTTTTATGTTGATGACCGCGAACTGGAAGACCAGCGCCTCAACGCCCAGGAGGCCATCGCGCCGACCTTTCGCCTGCCACCGGAAGCCCAGGCCCATTACCAGGCGCTCAACTGCACCGCCAGCGCCTCGGACCGCGAAGGCATGGCCTTTCTGCTGTTGACCGGGCGCTATATCGGCTACCTGCCCGACCACTACGCCAGCGCCTGGGTGCAACAGGGCCGCCTGCGGGCACTGAAGGCCGACTCGCGCAGCTATGAAGTCAGCCTGGCGGCGGTGACGCGCAAGGGTCGCCGCCCCCATCTGGTGCTGGAAAGCTTTCTCGAGGCCCTGGCCGCTAGCCACTGACAGCGCCGCCGACAACAAAACCTGACCCCCAACTACGGGCACCTTACCAACGGTCAGGTTTTTTGCCGGCAAGCCTTGCCCCGGCTGGTTGCCTCAGGTATCAATGCGCGCACCCTGTCAGCCGTTCAGAGCCGCCGCCATGCCTGTCGAAACGCCAGCCACCCGCACCGCCGCGAAAACCAGCGGACGCATCCGCCAGAAGAACGAGGAAGCCATCCTGCTGGCCGCCGCCGAAGAATTTGCCGTGCATGGCTACAAGGGCACCAGCATGAACAGCATCGCCCAGCGCGTCGGCCTGCCCAAGGCCAACCTGCACTACTACTTCAGCAGCAAGCTGGGCCTGTATGTCGAGGTGATGCGCAACATCCTCAACCTGTGGGACAGCGCCTTCAGCAACCTGCGCGCCGAGGACGACCCGGCCACCGCCCTGGCCGGATATATTCGCGCCAAGATGGAGTTCTCCAGGCGCCAGCCGCTGGCCTCGAAGATCTTCGCCATGGAGGTAATCAGCGGCGGCGAGTGCATGTCTGAGCACTTCAACCAGGACTATCACCAGTGGTTCCGCGGCCGCGCGGCGGTGTTCCAGGCCTGGATCGATCAGGGCAAGATGGACCCGGTCGACCCCGTCCACCTGATCTTCCTGCTGTGGGGCAGCAGCCAGTATTACGCCGACCACTCCAGCTCGATCAGCCGCCTGACCGGGCGCAAGAAGCAGACCAAAGAAGACTTCGCCAAGGCCACCCACAACCTGATCCAGATCGTCCTCAAGGGCTGCGGCCTGACCCCACCGGCCTAGGTTGGCGTTGGCCGTAGAGCAACAGCATCGCCAGCAAGCTGGCGCTAAGGCTGCGGGCCGCGACATAGCGCCAGGCCGGAGCAAATCCGGGGCAGACGGACAAAACAACCAACACCCCGGATTGCATCCGGGCTACCACGATATCCTATAGCCGCCAGGGGGCAGCGGATTGCCCTCCTGACGACGGCCCCCCGTAGGATGGCGTTGAGCGCAGCGATACCCATCACCGCCCATCCCCTCCATCACCAGCCAGCCAGCAAAGCACCCACAGATTCGCTGTACAGCATTGTGGATAACCTTGGGGCAGTTGGCTGGCAGGCATGGTTGGCGGGGCTTGCAAGCGATTGTTCAATTTTCCACCAGACGCCCGTCCAGCCCCCGCAAAATCTAAATAAACCCCTGTTTCTACAGGTTTTTTTCATAAAGCAAAGGCGTTCCGGCAGCCCCGGCACGGCATCCTGGCGCGCGCCACGAGTTGCCCACAATGGCTGGGGACAAAACTGTGGACAAGCCCTGCACAGGCCGCTGTGCGCCGTGCTGGGTGGGGCCTGGGCCGCGCTGTATGTTTTTCACTCAACGCCCCAGGCTGCGGGCAAATCCGCTCTTGGCCGCCCTACTCCGCAGGTGTCGCCCCGATGCACAGGCAACCGCGAGCCGCTGGGTAAGCCGACTAGCGCGGGAGACAAAACCTCGGCCGGGGTTTTGCCCACAATCTCTGTGGAGCCTTCTGTGGATAACCCTGGGATGAGCGCCTGCAGCACACGCCAGACTAGGCCTCAGCCTAGCTGTACGAATTTCAACCAGGTATCACCAAGCAACCCTATCTCGACGATAAGCAACTGATTAATTGACTATTTTTCCGCTAATTCAGCGTCTCGACCGGCGCTATTCAGGTGCCGAGAGAGCCTGCACAGTTGCCCCCAATTAAGGTGGGCAAGTCTGTGGATAAGCCTGGGATGACTGGCCACAGAGCACGCCCAGCAGTGCCTGCCAGCCCCTGAACAAAAAACAACCAGCTACAACGCGTGTAAAGGGAGGCGCCGCTCACGGCCAACAGCGCTTAGAATTCAGCCATTGCCGCTAATGAGATCGCCCGCCATGTATAACTGGCTCAACGCCCTGCCCAAAGCCGAACTGCACCTGCACCTGGA
>DAITLT010000337.1:0-3563 GCA_036835505.1 Pseudomonas sp. | reverse complement strand
CGTGCGGCAGGTTGGGGATGTTCAGCAGCAGGTTGTCCAGCTCGACCTGGATGCTCTCCAGTTCGCGTTTGCCTTCTTCCAGGTCGCTGCCCATGCGATCAACTTCAGCCAGCAGAGGCGCGATGTCTTCGCCGCGCTGCTTGGCCTGGCCGATCGACTTGGAGCGCGCATTGCGCTCGGCCTGCAACTGCTCGGTGCGGGTTTGCACGCTCTTGCGTTGCGCCTCAAGGGCTTCGAAACGCCCAACGTCGAGCTGAAAGCCGCGGCTGGCAAGGCGTTGCGCTATTTCGTGGAGCTGCGCACGGACGAGTTTGGAGTCGAGCATGGTGGTGGTCCCAAAAATCAGAATTGAACGCGCCGAGCTGGGCGCAATGCCGCGCAGTTTACGGATTCTGCGCCGGCAAGCCGAGTGTTTTATCGGTCATAGGCGTGCCAGGGACATCCCCAGCCAGGCCGCCAGCAGGCCGCCAAGCACACTGCTTAACAGGTAACCCGCAGCGACGCCGAACTGGCCAGCTTCCAGCAGACGCAACACTTCCAGACTGAAGCTGGAAAAGGTGGTCAAGCCACCGAGTACACCCACCGTTAAGCCGGTGCGCAAGACCAGAGGCAAATCGCTGCGTAGGAGAAAATACGCCGAGAGAAAACCGATAAGCAAACAGCCGAGCAGATTGACCGCAAACGTGGCCAGGTAGTAATGCCGTGGCCACTGCGCCACAACCCAGCTACTGGTGAGAAACCGCAGCACCGAACCGACTGCACCGCCGGCGGCGACAGCCAGGGCGACCTGAATCATGACTTACTCCTTTGCCGTGGACTCTGCCGATCGAGGGCGGCCAGGTATTTCAGCTTTTCGCCGATTTTCAGCTCCAGGCCACGGGGCACCGGCTGGTAATAGCGCCGGCCCAGCAGCTGCGCCGGCAGGTACTCTTCACCCGCGGCATAGGCCTCGGGCTCGTCGTGGGCATAGCGATACTCATCGCCATAACCCAGCTCCTTCATCAATTTGGTCGGCGCATTGCGCAAGTGCAGCGGCACTTCCAGCGAGCCATGCTCGGCCGCTTCACGCCTGGCCTGGTTGAAGGCGTTGTACACCGCATTGCTTTTCGGCGCGCAGGCCAGATAGACAATCGCCTGGGCCACGGCCAGTTCACCCTCGGGGCTGCCCAGGCGCTCCTGCACATCCCAGGCATTCAGGCACAGGGTCAGGGCTCGCGGGTCGGCATTGCCGATGTCTTCACTGGCCATGCGCACCACCCGGCGGGCGATATACAGCGGGTCGCAGCCACCGTCGAGCATCCGCGCGAACCAGTACAAAGCGCCGTCCGGGCTGGAGCCACGCACCGATTTGTGCAGCGCAGAAATCTGGTCGTAAAAGGCCTCGCCGCCCTTATCAAAACGCCGACGACTGTCGCCCAGCAAGTTTTGCAGCAGCTCGACGCCTATTTCGCTGGCGTCTTCGGCCAGGTCTGCGGCGTTTTCCAGCAGATTGAGCAGGCGCCGGCCATCACCATCGGCGGCGGCCAGCAGCATCTGAAAGCTCGCCTCGGGCAAGCTCAGCTGGCGTTTGCCCAAGCCCTTGTCCTCGCTCAGGGCGCGCTGCATCAACTGGCGCATGGCCGCCTCATCCAGGCTTTGCAGGACATACACCCGCGCACGCGAGAGCAAGGCGTTATTGAGTTCGAACGAGGGATTTTCCGTGGTGGCGCCGATAAAAATCAGCGTGCCGTCTTCCACGTAAGGCAGGAAGGCATCCTGCTGCGACTTGTTGAACCGGTGTACTTCATCGACAAACAGAATGGTCCGCCGGCCATATTGCGCGGCTTGCTGCTTGGCAATTTCCACCGCCTGACGGATTTCCTTAACCCCGGAGAGCACCGCCGAAAGGGTCTCGAAGTGGGCTGCGGAGACTTCCGCCAGCAGCCGTGCCAGGGTGGTTTTGCCCACCCCAGGCGGGCCCCAGAAGATCATCGAATGCAGCGCGCCCTGCTCCAGCGCCTCACGCAGTGGCTTACCCGGCGCCAACAGGTGCTGCTGACCGACATACTCCTGCAGGTTGGCGGCCCGTAAACGGGCAGCCAGCGGTTGAGCAATCGGCGTGCTGCGAAACAGATCCATGACGGCGCGGGTAAACCTCTCGCAGGTGAAGGCTTATTCTTCGATCACGTCAGCGTCGGCCGGCGGCTGGAAGCTGAACTGCGCGGCATCCAGGGGCTGGTTCATCTGCACGCTGAGAAACAGGATATTGGTGCGCTGGCCGGAGCCGTCGATCAGCTGCATGTCGTTGATCACGCCATTGCGAAACGACAGGCGCAGGTTATCGAACAGGCTGTCCTTGGCCTTGGGCTTGAGGATGAAGTCGACCACGCTGCCGCCTTCCTTGTGGCTGATGGCGAAGTTGTCGCTGATCTTCGACACGTCACCGGACAGCAGCAAGGCCGGGGTATGGGTCAGGCGCTGATCGAGGGTTTGGATGGTCACCTGATTGAGGTCGGGGTCGAACAGCCAGACCTTCTGGCCGTTGGAGACGAGCAACTGCTCCTGGGGCGCATCGGTGTGCCAGCGGAACAGCCCAGGACGCTTGAGCGACAGCTCGCCAGCGGTTTCCTGCAACTGGGTGCCGGAGCCGTCCAGAGTCAACTGCGAGAAGCGCGCGGTCAGGGTCTGCGCCTGGCTGAGCAGGTGGGTCAGGCGCGCCACGGCGGCGGCATCATCGGCCTGGGCCGGCAGGACAAGCATGGCCATGACGGCCAACAACAGCATGCGAAAAACGCCCATGAAAAGCCTCTTGGGGTGAGAAAACTAAAATCAGTCGCGAACCGGCCCAGGTGCTATGACCTCACGGGAGCCGTTGGTGTTCATTGAGGTCACCACGCCGGCCATTTCCATGGCTTCGACCATACGGGCGGCGCGGTTGTAGCCGATCTTCAACTTGCGCTGCACGGCGGAAATCGAGGCGCGGCGGCTCTCCAGGACAAAGTTGACCGCCTCGTCGTAGAGCGGATCAGACTCGCTACCCTCACCGCCCTCGCCACTGCCGCTACCGTCAAAGCCACTGCCGGACTCTTCCACGCCGGCCAGGATGTCCTCGATATAGTCCGGCGAGCCGCGCAGCTTCCAGGCCTCGACCACGCGATGAACTTCTTCATCGGAGACAAACGCGCCATGCACGCGAATCGGCAAGCCAGTGCCCGGCGGCAGGTACAGCATGTCGCCATGGCCGAGCAGTTGTTCGGCGCCGCCCTGGTCGAGGATGGTGCGCGAGTCGATCTTGCTGGACACCTGGAAAGCCATACGGGTGGGAATGTTGGCCTTGATCAGGCCGGTGATCACATCCACCGACGGCCGCTGGGTGGCGAGAATCAGGTGAATACCGGCAGCCCGCGCCTTTTGCGCAATCCGCGCGATCAGCTCTTCAACCTTCTTGCCGACGATCATCATCATGTCGGCGAACTCGTCGACCACCACCACGATGGTCGGCAGGGTTTTCAGCAGCGGCGCTTCGTCGTGGATGCTTTCGCGCTTGTACAGCGGATCGCTCAACGGCGTGCCGGCTTCCTCGG
>DAITLT010000336.1:0-3566 GCA_036835505.1 Pseudomonas sp. | reverse complement strand
CAGCCCTCGGGCCTTGCCCGTCAGCAGGGCGGGGCATGTCGACGCCCGCGTGCACAGCGCATGGAACTGGGCACAGCCAGCAGGGCTAGGAGCCTGTCGGACTTGAGTGCGCGCAAGCGATGATTTGCGGGCGAGGTGAATTTTTGAGGGCCCGAGTCGTGCTTTGCGCGTGATCGCACGATTGCGCGAAGCCTGGCAAGGCCTTACACGCTGTCTGTGGCCTTCGTTGGGCGAGTTTTCTGACCCCATTGCCCCGTTTCATGCCGCCCTCAGCACATGCAGCCGCTTGATATTCCATGCCAGCGTCACCAAAGACCACTCGCCCTCGGCCTTGTCCAGCCCGCGCATGGACATCTGGCGCCAGCCCATCGCCTGCTTGATGATCCCGAACACCGGCTCCACGGTTTGCTTGCGCAATCCATACAGTACTCGCCCCGCCTGGGTCTTGAGCCGATGGGCCATCTGGACCACCACATCGTCGCTCTCAGGCGCAGGAGCGTCCGGCGCAAAGCGCTGCAGCACCGGTAAATGGTGCGAATCACGTCCCATCGCCAGCAGTGGCTCAATCTGCCTCGCATGGCAGTGCCGCACATTGGCCTGGCTGCAGTAACCGGTGTCGGCCAGCAGCGTCTCGGGCTGTCCCAGCGAGGCCGGCAACGTGCTCAGTTCATCCAGTATGGGCAAGATTTCGCGCTTGTCGTTGGGCGCCTGGCTCACATGGGTGGCAATGACCAGCATGGTGGCCGTGTCCACCGCCGCCTGGGCGTTGTAGCTTTGCTCAAAGCCCCCGCCGGAGACGGGCATGATGCGCGAGTCCGCATCGGTGAGGCTGACCTGGTCGCTGTCTTTGGGGTCTGCCTTGGGCGGCTCAGGGTCCTTGCCGCGCGGCTTCTTGCCGGCATCGCGCTGGGCCTGGCGGCGCTTCATCTTGGCCTGGTGCTCCTGCTGTTCGGCCTCGAACCGTTCGCGCGCTCGCTGCTCGATCTGCATCTTGGCCGCATCGATGGCTTTGAGGCGCAGCTCGCGCCGCGCGATCTCGGCGGGTACGTCCATGCCATCGGGCACCCGCGCGCGATCGGCCTTCTCGCCCAGGTCCAGCAGGGCCTGCACTTCACTGCGCAACTGGGCTTCGATCTTGTTGGCATGGCCCCAGGACAGGGCCTTGTGCTTGTTGGCGTTGGCATGCACCTTGGTGCCGTCCAGCGCGATGGTGCCCAGCTTCAGGCATTTCATCTCGCGTGCCAGTATGAGCACTTGCACGAACAGCGACTTCACCTGTGGCAGGAAACGCCGCCGGAAGGTGGCGATGGTGTCGTGGTCAGGGTGGGTATTGGCCGCTACAAACCGCAACGCCACCGAGTCGTAAGTGGCCCGCTCGATCTTGCGCGAGCTGAACACACCGCTGGCATAGCCGTAAATCAGCAGCCCCAGCAGCACCGCCGGGTGATGGGCATCCGAGCCGCGACCGGCGTACTGCCCCACCAGTTCGCTCAGATCGAGCTGGTCGATGACTTCAACGACAAAGCGCGCCAAGTGATCTTCGGGCAGCCATTCGTCCACCGAGGGCGGCAGAAGGTAAGCAGTGTCTCGGTCAACAGATATGAACCGGCTCATCGGGCAGGACTCCTTTGGTCTACTCCAGCAATTGTTGCGCCATACCCCGCTTCGCGAAAGACGGGAAAGCCCGACAGGCTCCTAGGATGGCGCCACTTACAAGGAGCGGTTGATGGGAAATTCAAAAGGCGGTTTCAGCTGGACAGAAAAAAGCAGCGCGGTCTTGCAGCAGGGCGGCGTGATCGGGCCCGACGAGCGCCTGCCCTGGCCGCAAACGGCGGTGATGGGCGTGCAGCACGTGATCGCGATGTTCGGCGCCACCGTGCTCGCGCCCATCCTGATGGGCTTTGACCCCAACATCGCGATCCTGATGAGCGGCGTCGGCACGCTGATCTTTTTCCTGATCACCGGCGGCAAGGTGCCCAGCTACCTCGGGTCCAGCTTTGCCTTCATCGGCGTGGTGATCGCCGCCACCGCCTACGCCGGCAAGGGGCCCAACCCGAACATCGGCCTGGCACTCGGCGGCATCATTGCCTGCGGCCTGTTGTACACCGTCATTGGCGCCATCGTGCAGGCCGTCGGCACCGGCTGGATCGAACGCTTCATGCCGCCGGTGGTCACCGGCGCCGTGGTGGCGGTGATCGGCCTGAACCTGGCCGGCATCCCGATCAAGAACATGGCCGCCAGCAACTTCGACTCCTGGATGCAGGTCGTGACCTTTGTCAGCGTGGCGCTGGTCGCCGTGATGACACGCGGCATGGTGCAGCGCCTGCTGATCCTGGTCGGCCTGATCGTTGCAACGCTGGTTTATGCGGTGCTGACCAACGGGCTGGGCCTGGGCAAGCCGGTGGACCTCTCGCCGATTGCCAATGCCGCGTGGTTCGGCCTGCCCGGCTTTGCCGCGCCGGTGTTCAGCGCCAATGCCATGCTGCTGATTGCGCCGGTGGCCATCATCCTGGTCGCGGAAAACCTCGGCCACATCAAGGCCGTGACGGCCATGACCGGCAAAAACCTCGACCAGTACATGGGCCGGGCCTTCATCGGCGACGGCGTAGCCACCATGGTGTCGGGCGCTTCGGGCGGCACCGGTGTCACCACCTATGCTGAAAACATCGGCGTGATGGCCGCCACCAAGATTTATTCGACGGCGGTGTTTGTGGTCGCCGGCCTGATCGCGGTGGTGCTGGGCTTCAGCCCCAAGTTCGGCGCATTGATCCAGGCGATTCCGCTGCCGGTGATGGGCGGCGTCAGCATCGTGGTGTTCGGCCTGATTGCGGTGGCCGGCGCCAAGATCTGGGTCGACAACAAGGTTGATTTTTCCGACAACAAGAACCTGCTGGTCGCGGCCATCACGCTGGTGCTGGGCACCGGCGACTTCACGCTGAAGTTCGGCCAGTTTGCGCTGGGCGGCATCGGCACCGCTACCTTCGGCGCCATCCTCCTTTACGCTTTGCTCAATCGCAGGAAGTAAAACAAGGCGGCAAGTGCCCTGCCTGAGCGGGGCCTATTTCGCCTGTGCTTTGGCGAGCGCCGCCTTGGTGGTGGCAAGCTCGCGTTCCACATCGGCGCGTTCGCCGATTTCCTGCTCCAGCAGCTCGTTGACATGCGCGAGATCGGCGGCGGACGCCTGGATCTTGCCTTCGAGTTCGCCGGTCTTTTCCAGGGCCTGGGCCACATCCCCGGTTTGAACATGCTCGGGGATTTCCTGCTTGAGCACCGCGTTGATCACGAACAGTTCGGCGCTGGTCTGCTTCACGGTTTTCTCGACCGCTTCGTTCCGGTCAAGCGCACGTTCCAGTGGCGTGTCTGCAGAAGAGGCGGACTGCGGGGACGATGGGGATGACTTGGACATGGTGAACACCTCGGGGGCAAACGGGGAAAGAGCTGGCGACACAACGCGCGCACGGGGGACCCAGGGCCACCCGACGTAGAAAGCCCCTATGGTACCCAAAGTGCACGTTCCGGGGCCAGCAATGTCCACACCGCCATCAGGCTTCAGCGCAGGCTGGGAC
>DAITLT010000335.1:3110-3621 GCA_036835505.1 Pseudomonas sp. | reverse complement strand
GGAACAGACCCTAGGCGCCGGCGGTTGCTTCGAGCTCGGCTGCCGGCGCCTGCGACCAGCGGTCGGCGACCAGAAACATGCGCTGCACCTCCTGCCAGTCCCCTTGCTCATCTATCTCCAGGCGTGCCAGCAGTATTGGCGCGGCCTGTGGGTCGCGTTGGGCCAGCCGCTGATTCAATTCAATCAGGCTCCAGCACTCGGCCTGGCTGGCCCGCGCGGGCGCCAGCCAGGCGCTGCGCGGTAACAGTAGCCAGCGTCCGCCTTGTTGTTGCGTGAATGCCGGCCACGCCTGGTGGGTCAGCCAGACGCCACGCAAGTGTTGCGGATGGGCGCCGTGGGGCGAGTCGCAATGACCGGGCCAGGGGTAGAACAGATAGCCGCCGAGCCAGAGTTCGGCCTGCACCTGCTGGGCTTGCCAGTTGCTCAGTACGGCCTGCGCCTGCGGGCTGCTCGACAGCGGCAGTTGCTGCAGGCGCAGGTGGTCGAGCTTGCGGCCCAGGCAGTCATGCCG
>DAITLT010000335.1:0-3100 GCA_036835505.1 Pseudomonas sp. | reverse complement strand
GGGCCTAGCCAGTTGGCCGGTGGCTCGCCGTCGCCTTGCTCTGGCCCCAGATAGAGTTTGATCGCCAGCTCCAGATGATGGTCGCCTTCGGCATCGCGGATCACCATGTCCAGCTCGCCGAGGGTGCGCCCCTCTTCGCGGATCGCCAGGTTGGCGGCCAGCAGCTCCACCCCCGGTGCGGCATGCAGGGCAAATTGCCAGAGTTGTTCGTAGTAGTGGCCCAGGCGCCGCTGCTGGCTGCGCGCCAGCCAGTGTTCGAGGGCGCCGCTGTCGTGCTCCTGCTGGCGCAGCCAGTCGGCCAGCAGGCCAGGCGTTTGCGCCCAGGTGCTGGCGCTGAGCGGATGGCGCTGCGGCCAGTCGGGGTGTTGCAGCAGGGGCGCGGACAGCAGCGTCCAGGCCAGGTCGCGTACCGCGGGATGGCGCAGCTGGCGGGGCAGTTCGTCTAGCGGGCTGAATGGGTTCATCTGCCGAGCATAGTGGCTGAGGGCCTAAATAGGGCTTTGGTTTGCTGGTGTCGGCGGCTTTCGCCCATAATCGGCGCTATTCATCTGTCGTCGAGAGCTCCATGGACCCGTTTCGCAACATCGGCATCATTGGTCGCCTGGGCAGTGCCCAGGTGCTCGACACCATCCGTCGGCTGAAGAAGTTTCTGCTCGCTCGGCAACTGCATGTGATCCTCGAAGACAGCATCGCCGAGGTGCTGCCGGGGCATGGCCTGCAAACCTCGTCGCGCAAACTGCTGGGTGAGATTTGCGATTTGGTGATTGTGGTCGGTGGCGACGGCAGCCTGCTCGGTGCCGCGCGGGTGTTGGCGCAGCATAAGGTGCCGGTGCTGGGGATCAACCGCGGCAGCCTGGGCTTTCTGACCGATATTCGCCCCGATGAGCTGGAGGTGAAGGTTGCCGAGGTATTGGCCGGGCATTATCTGAGCGAAAAACGCTTTTTGCTGGAGGCCTCGGTGCGCCGTCACGATGAGGCGATCGGCCAGGGCGACGCCCTCAATGATGTGGTCCTGCATCCAGGCAAGTCGACCCGGATGATCGAGTTCGAGTTGTATATCGATGGCCAGTTCGTCTGCAGTCAGAAGGCCGATGGCCTGATCGTGGCCACGCCTACCGGCTCGACCGCCTATGCGCTGTCGGCGGGCGGGCCGATCATGCATCCCAAGCTGGATGCCATCGTCATCGTGCCGATGTACCCGCACACCTTGTCCAGCCGGCCGATTGTGGTGGACGGCAACAGCGAGTTGAAGGTGGTGGTGTCCAGGGATCTGCAGATATATCCGCTGGTCTCCTGTGACGGCCAGAATCACTTCACCTGCGCCCCCGGCGACACCATCACCATCCGCAAGAAGCCGCAGAAGCTCTGCCTGATTCACCCGCTGGATCACAACTACTACGAGGCCTGCCGGACCAAACTGGGCTGGGGGAGCCGCTTGGGCGGGGCCGAGTAATGCACCTCGACACGCAGCGTGGCTATGACCTGATTGGCGACGTGCATGGCTGCGCCCATAGCCTTGAGCGTTTGCTCGACAGCCTGGGTTACCGCCTGCAGGCCGGGGTCTGGCGTCATCCGCGGCGCATGGCGCTGTTTCTCGGTGACATCATCGACCGCGGCCCGCGCATCCGTGAGGCCCTGCATCTGGTGCATGGCATGGTCGATGCCGGGCAGGCCCATTGCCTGATGGGCAATCACGAGTTCAACGCCCTGGCCTGGCACACGCCTCAGTTGGAGGTGGAAAAGGGTTTTGTGCGCGCGCATACGGCGCGCCATGGCCGCCAGTTACAGGAGACCCTGCAGCAGTTTGACGCCTATGCCGATGAGCTGCGCGAGTTTCTCGCCTGGTTTTACGAGTTGCCGCTGTTTCTTGATGCCGGACGTTTTCGCATGGTGCATGCCTGCTGGGATGCAGCGCGGATTGCGACCCTGCGTCAGGATTACCCGCAAGGCTGTATCGATCGGGCCTTTGTCCAGGCCGCCGCAGAGCCTGGCAGCCTGGCCGCGAGCACCTGTAGTCGGCTGCTCTGCGGCACTGATATGCGCCTGCCCGATGGCCTGACCCTGACCGGCGATGACGGTTATACCCGCGCCCATTTTCGTACCAAGTTCTGGGCCGAGGCGCCGCACACCTACGGCGACATTGTGTTCCAGCCCGATGCCTTGCCCGAGCATGTGGCGCGCACGCCCTTGTCGGCGCAGCAGAAAGACCAGTTGTTGCGCTATGGCGCCGATCAGCCGTTGCTGTTTATCGGCCATTACTGGCGCCGCGGGCGACCGGCGCCGATTCGCCCGAACCTGGCGTGCCTGGATTACAGCGCAGTGAGCTACGGCAAACTGGTGGCCTATCGCCTGGATCAGGAAACCCGTCTGGACCCGGAAAAATTCTGCTGGGTCGAGGTTGAACGCCCGGAGGCGCCGCGATGAGTGCGATAGCCGCGTTGCGCGTCCCCCTGGAGGCCGACCTGGGTGGCTTTGTCGGCCTCTTGCAGCGCCTGCAGGTGCCTCATCGGGTCAGTGAGGAGGCCGGCGAGCAAGTGCTCTGGGTGCCCAGCGAGGCCCTGGCAGCCGAGGTGCGCGAGTTGTTTGCGCGCCTGCCCCAGGGCGACCCGCGCGTGTCGGCCTTGACCGCGCCACCGTCCGCGGGGCATTTGCTGGCGAGCCTGCGGGCCAGCTGGATGACGACCCTGGTGCTGTTGCTGACGTTGCTGGTAGCTGGGGTGACCCAGTTGGGCGATAACCTGGCGAGCATCCGCTGGTTGAATTTTGTCGATTTTCAGCGCCAGGGCGATTACCTGTTGTTTGTGCCCCTGGCCGACAGCCTGGCGGCGGGGCAGTGGTGGCGGCTGCTGACGCCGATGCTGATGCATTTCGGTCTTCTTCATCTGGCCATGAATGGCCTGTGGTACTGGGAGCTGGGCCGGCGCATCGAGGCGCGTCAGGGCGCCGGCGGGTTGCTGGCCCTGACCCTGTTGTTTGCCCTGCTGTCGAATGCGGCGCAGTACCTGTTTGGCGGGCCATCGCTGTTCGGTGGCTTGTCCGGTGTGTTGTATGGCTTGCTGGGCTATTGCTGGATCTTCCAGCGCCTGGCGCCGACGCCGGC
>DAITLT010000334.1:0-3649 GCA_036835505.1 Pseudomonas sp. | reverse complement strand
AGGCCGCGCAGCTCGGTGATCACGTCCAGCATGGCCTCCAGGGCGCTGTGGCCGAGGCCGGGGTCGGAGGAGTGACCGCTCTGGCCGAGGATATCGATGCGTTCCATCATGATGCCCTTGTGCAGGCGGATGGGCTTGAGGCCGGTGGGCTCGCCGATCACCGCCGCGCGCCCCAGGGGCCGTCCGGCGGCGGCCAGGGCACGGGCTCCGGCCATCGAGCTTTCTTCGTCGCAGGTGGCCGCTTCGATGATCAGGGCGAAGAAGCCCTTCATGTCGCAGCTGCCCAGGCCCACCCAGCGGCCGTCGATTTCGGTCAGCTTGAGCGGGTCGCTCTGCCACAGCGCGGCGTCGAACGGCACGGTGTCGCTGTGTCCGGCCAGCACCAGGCCACCGGGCCCGCTGCCATAGCTGGCGAGCAGATTGAATTTGCCGGGGGAGACTTGCTGCACATCGCAGTGGAAGCCGAGGTCGCCGAGCCAGCCCGAGAGCAACTCGATCACGGCGCGGTTGGACTGGTCCCAGTGGGGCTGGGTACAGCTCACCGAAGGCGCTGCGATCAGCGCGGCGAATTGCTCTTTTAGGGAAGGCAGGGGCATCGATGGTCTCCGCGGGCGAGGCCCATCATAGGGCCATCGCCGGCAGAGAGAAAACCGCTAACTCAGAGGAAGATGCCGCGCAGCACGTAGAAGAACACGATGGACAGCGCCGCACCCACTGGCAGGGTGATCAGCCAGGACATGAAGATCTTGCCGATCATGCCCAGGTTCAGCGCACCGATACCGCGGGCCAGGCCAACGCCCAACACGGCGCCCACCAGGGTGTGGGTGGTGGACACCGGCAGACCGATGGCCGACGCGCCGACCACGGTCGCGGCGGTCGCCAGCTCGGCGGCAAAACCACGGCTCGGGGTCAGCTCGGTGATTTCCTTGCCGATAGTGGCAATTACCTTGTAGCCGTAGGTGGCCAGGCCGATGACGATACCGACGGCACCCAACAGCAGCACCCAACCCGGCACGGAGGTCTTGGCACCAAGCGCGTCGCCGCCGGACTGGATCACATCAACGATCGCCGCCAGCGGGCCGACCGCGTTGGCCACGTCGTTGGAGCCATGAGCAAACGCCATGGAGCAGGCGGTGAAGATCATCAGCACAGCGAAGACCTTTTCCACGCTGGCATAGTGGAAGTCCTTATCGGCCTCGACATCGACCTTAATACGGCTGAGCAAGATAATCCCCAGCAGCATGACCACGCCGCCAACCCCCAGCGACAGCAGCAGGCCCTCACCGCCGCTAAGGTTCAAACCAACATGCTTGAGGCCCTTGCTCAGGGTCATGATGGCCACCATAAAGCCGGTGGCAAACATATACAGCGGCACGAAACGCTTGGCGTTCTGGAACGGCTGATCGGTGTCGATAATCAGCTTCTGCACGCTGATAAACAGGCCAAAGGCGACAAACCCGGACAACACCGGCGAAATCACCCAACTGGCCACGATCGGCTGCACACCGGCCCAATGCACGGCATCCACCGACACGCCGACGGCAGCAAAACCAATCACCGCACCAACGATCGAGTGGGTGGTGGACACCGGCCAGCCCTTCATCGAGGCAATCAGCAGCCAGGACCCTGCCGCCAGCAGCGCCGACATCATGCCCAGCACCATCAGGCCGGGGCTGATCATGGACGCATCAACGATGCCGCTCTTGATGGTTTCGGTCACTTCGCCGCCGGCCAGATAGGCACCGGCAAACTCGAAGACCATGGCGATGCCAATCGCCTGCTTGATGGTCAACGCCTTGGAACCCACCGAGGTGCCCATGGCGTTGGCCACATCGTTGGCGCCCACGCCCCAGGCCATAAAAAAGCCGAACAGGCAGGCCAGCAGAAGCAGTACGTAACCGTAATCCGCGATTAACGACATAAATAATTAATCCGTAAAATCCACAAAAGATGCCGGCGCTTAGCGCGCCAGCAGTTGTTCCAGGCGATTGCCGACGCGCTCGGCACGATCCGCGACATCACCGATCCACTCGATGACCTGATAGAGGAACATCACGTCAACCGCCGCCAGCTCCTTCTCCAGCTTGAACAGCGTGCGACGGACGTCGATTTGCATCGTATCGGTGTCGGCCTCGATGGCCTCCAGCTCCAGCACCATGGCCTCGACCAGCGCCGCTTCGCGCCCACCAAAGCCACTTTCCAGCAGTTCATCCAGCTCGTTCATGGCCTTCAAGGCCTGGGCGCTGGCCTCCACGGTGCGCTGCACAAAGCTGCGCATCAACGGCTGCAACGACAACGGAATAGCCATTTCGCGACCGAGCATCAGGCCGGCGATGTCCTTGGCGCGATTGGCGACTTTGTCCTGTACACTCAGCAGCTCAAGCAGATCCGAACGCGGCACAGGCAGAAACAAACTTTTCGGCAGGTGCGCTCGCACGCTTTTCTTCAGCTTGTCGGCCTCGCCTTCAAGCTGAGCCATAGCCTGTTGAACCTGTTGCGCCCTGGGCCAATCTTCGGCCATCACGGCGTCAAAAAACGGCACCAGATTGGCAGCACACTCGTGCGCCTTGGCGAAATGCTTCTGCATCGGGCCAATGGGCGAGCGACCAAACAGGCTGGCAAATGGATTGACTGGCATAGGGGTAACCCTGGCTTTAAGAGGGCCGTAAGTATACGGACAGCTCCAAAGCCCTGCCAGCACGCATCATCGGACTGTCATATTTCCCCAGCAGGCATTCAAGCATTCACATGGTCAAAGAAACCGAAATCAAGCTGCGAGTCAGTCGCACAACCCTCGCCGCCCTGCGCGACCACCCGCTGCTGAAGAAGCGCAACAAGAGTGGCTGGACCCGCCACGAACTGTTTAACCAATACTTCGACACCCCGGCGCGCGACCTGGCCCAGGCCAAGGTGGCCCTGCGCATCCGCCGCGACGGCGATGCCATCATCCAGACCCTGAAGACCCGTGGGCACAGCGTGGCCGGCCTGTCCGAGCGCAATGAATACGACTGGCCGCTGAGCAAAGCCAAGCTGGACACCAAGAAGCTGAGCGCCGAGTGCTGGCCGGCGAGCCTGGCCGAACTGGACAAGAAACAGCTGCAAGCGATCTTCAGCACCGACTTCGTCCGCGAAAAAGCCGACATCGCCTGGGGCCGCGGCAAGGCCCGCGTAGTCATCGAGGCCGCCCTCGATCTGGGCAAGGTAGTCGCCGGCAAGCTCGAAGAGGAAATCTGCGAGCTGGAGCTGGAGCTGCGCGAAGGCGAACCGGCCGCCCTGCTGGAGCTGGCCGCCGAGCTGGCTGCCGACCTGGCGCTGATGCCCTGTGACATCAGCAAGGCCGAGCGCGGTTATCGCCTGTTCGATGCCAACAGCTACAGCCTCAGCCTGCCGGCGCCAGTGATCGACGCCGAACAGCCCCTGGACGACGCCTTCGCCGCCCTGGCCTGGCACCTGCTGGGCAGCAGCCAGCGCCTGGCCGAGCAATACCGCTTCAATGGCCACTGGCGCCTGCTGGTCGATTGGGTCGCGCAACTCAGCGAACTGCGCGCCCTGCTCGGCAGCCTCGGCCAGGCCGCCCCGCGCAGCAGCAGCAGCGAACTGCGCGGCCTGCTCGATGGCCTGCTCAACGAGTGGCGGCCACGGGTGCAGG
>DAITLT010000333.1:0-3658 GCA_036835505.1 Pseudomonas sp. | reverse complement strand
TCCTCGCGGGACAGGCTGCGGTCAAAATTGCTGTTCATGGCTGCTTGCTCACTGCACTCACGGGCCCACGATACTCCGCTTTGAGCTGCCCATCGGGGCCGAGCAACCAGGCATCCAGCACCTGCTTGACCACCGGCGCGGCGACCCCGGAGCCGGACTCACCGTTCTCGACCATTACCGCCACCGCGATCTGCGGCTTGTCGGCCGGGGCAAAGCCGATAAACAGGGCGTGGTCGCGATGGCGCTCCTGGACCTTGGAGCGGTCGTACTTCTCGCCCTGCTTGATCGCCACCACCTGGGCCGTGCCGCTCTTGCCGGCAATCCGGTACAGCGCCGTGTCGCCGACCTTGCGCGCCGTGCCACGGGCGCCGTGCATCACCTGTTGCATGCCGTTGCTGGCCTGCTGCCAACTGCGCGGATCATGCAGACGAATATCCGCCGGCGGATTGGGATCGATGGGCGCCACACCGCCAATCTCCTTGGCCAGGTGCGGGCGATACCACTTGCCCTGGTTGGCCAGCAAGGCGGTGACCTGGGCCAGTTGCAGGGGCGTGGTCTGCATATAGCCCTGGCCGATGCCGAGAATCAGGGTTTCCCCCGGATACCAGGCCTGGCGGTAGCGGGCGCGCTTCCACTCGCGGGACGGCATCAAGCCCGCCGACTCCTCGAACATATCCAGCGAGACCTTTTGGCCGATACCGAACTGGCCCAGGTACTTGCCCAGGCGATCGACCCCAAGCTTGTGGGCGAGGTCGTAAAAATAGGTGTCGTTGGAGCGCATGATGGCCATTTCCATGTTCACCCAGCCATCGCCCGTGCGGTTCCAGTTGCGGTATTTGTGCTCGTAATTGGGCAACTGATAGAAGCCTGGGTCGAACACCCGACTGGCGCCGGTCACCACGCCGCTGTCCAGCCCAGCCACCGCCACCGCCGGCTTGATCGTCGAGCCCGGCGGATACAGGCCGCGCAGCACGCGGTTGAACAGCGGCCGATCGATCGAGTCGCGCAACTCGGCATAGGCCTTGAAGCCGATGCCGGTGACAAACAGATTGGGGTTGAAACTGGGTTGGCTGACCATCGCCAGCACATCGCCGTTGCTCGGATCGATGGCCACCACCGCACCGCGCCGCCCAGCCAGGGCCGCCTCGGCGGCCTTTTGCAACTGCACATCGAGGGTCAGGCGAATATCCTTGCCGGGCAGCGGATCGGTGCGTTTGAGCACCCGCGACACGCGCCCACGGGCGTTGGTCTCGACCTCCTCATAACCGACCTGACCATGCAGCTCAGCCTCATAGAAGCGCTCGATGCCGGTCTTGCCGATATGGTGGGTGCCACTGTAGTTGATCGGATCGAGCACCTTCAGCTCGGCCTCGTTGATCCGCCCGACATAGCCCACCGAATGGGCAAAATGCTCACCCAGCGGATAATGCCGGACCAACTGCGCCACCACCTCGACACCGGGCAAGCGGAACTGATTAACCGCAATGCGGGCAATCTGCTCCTCGCTCAGCTCGAACAGGATCGGCACCGGCTCAAACGGCCGGCGGCCCTGGCGCATGCGCTTCTCGAACAAATTGCGGTCGTCCGGGCTCAGCTCCAGCACCTCGACGATCACATCCAGCAGCCCGCGCCACTCGGCACCGGCGCGCTCGCGGGTCATGGTCAGGCTGAAGCTCGGCCGGTTGTCGGCGATGATCACCCCGTTGCGGTCGAAGATCAGCCCACGGGTCGGCGGGATCGGCTGCACGTGTACCCGGTTGTTCTCCGACAGGGTCGAGTGATACTCGTACTGAATCACCTGAAGGAAATACAACCGCGCGATCAGCACGCAGACCAGCAATACAATCGCCACGGCGCCGACCACTACGCGTTTGCGTACCAGGCGGGCGTCTCTTTCGTGGTCCTTGATACGGATCGGCTGCGGCATTCTTAGTCAGTCGCAATCATCGGAATAAGGGTTTGCCGGGCGGGCAATCACTTGTGATAAGGGTGCCCGGACAACACCGTCCAGGCGCGATAAATCTGCTCGCCAAGCAGGATGCGCACCAGCGGATGCGGCAGGGTCAAGGGCGACAGCGACCAGCGCTGCTCACTGCGCGCGCAGACTTCCGGGGCCAGACCCTCGGGGCCGCCGACCATCAGATTGACGGTGCGCGCATCCAGGCGCCAGCGATCCAGCTCCACCGCCAACTGCTCGGTGCTCCAGGGTTTGCCTTGGACTTCCAGGGTGACAATGCGTTCCCCTGGCTGCACCTTGCTCAGCATCGCCTCGCCTTCCTGACGAATCAGGCGCGCCACGTCGGCGTTCTTGCCGCGGGTATTGAGCGGGATTTCCACCAGTTCCAGGGCCAACTCGGAGGGCAGGCGCTTGGCATATTCATGCCAGCCTTCCTCCACCCATTTGGGCATCCGCGAACCCACGGCGATCAAACGCAAGCGCACAGGCGGGCCTTACTCGGAGTCGCTGCTGAACTGTTCCGGGCTGTGCTGGGCACGGCTCAACTCGGCGCCCTGCCACAGACGCTCAAGGTCGTAGAACTGGCGCGCGGTCGGCAGCATCACGTGTACCACCACGTCGCCGAGGTCGAGCAGGGCCCACTCGCCGGTGTCCATGCCTTCACTGCCGAGCGGACGCACGCCCTGCTCCTTGACCTTCTCCAGGACGTTATCGGCCAGCGATTTAACGTGACGGCTGGAGCTGCCGCTGGCGATCACCATAAAGTCGGTGACGCTGGTTTTTTCCCGCACGTTGATGCTGACAATGTCCTGGGCCTTGACGTCTTCCAGGGCGGCGATGGCCAGCTTGGCGACTTCTTCACTGCTCAGTTGGTGTGCTTGCTTGGGCTTTTGCATAAATAACTCGTTCTCATGTTCAGTTCGACGCACGGTACAGTCCGTGCGTATGGATATAGGCCAGCACCGGGTCCGGCAGCAAAAACCGCGCCGATTTACCGCTGGCCAGCAAGTGGCGGATCTGCGTGGCGGACACCGCCAACGGCGTCTGCTGCAGCAAGGCAATCTGCCCGCCCGGCCCACGCAGCGCCTGTGGATCGTTAACTTCGCGCGCCGCCAGCAACTGGCTCAGGGCCGGCGGTAAAACCCCACCGGCATCCGGGCGTTGCAGCACCAGCAGATGACAGTGGTTCAACAACTCGTCCCAGCGCTGCCAACTCGGCAACCCGCAAAAGGCATCCCAGCCCAGCAGCAGTAACAACTGATCGTCCGCCGCCAACTCGGCGCGCAACGACAGCAAGGTATCAATGCTGTAGGACGGCCGATCACGCCGCAGCTCGCGATCGTCCACCTGCAACGGCGGGCTGCCCGCTACGGCCAGCGTCACCATGGCCAGACGATCCGCAGCCGACACCTGGGGCGCCGGCCGATGGGGCGGACGGGCACTGGGAATCAGGCGCAGCTCGTCGAGATGCAACTGCTCGGCCACTTCCAGCGCGCTGCGCAAGTGGCCGATATGGATCGGATCAAAGGTGCCGCCCAGCAAGCCGATACGCTTGCCCATCAGGTGCGCCCCATCAAGTACGAATGTGCCCATCACCGAAGACCACGTACTTCTCGCTGGTCAGGCCGTCCAAACCCACCGGGCCACGGGCGTGCAGCTTGTCGGTGGAAATGCCGATCTCCGCGCCCAGGCCGTATTCGA
>DAITLT010000332.1:0-3681 GCA_036835505.1 Pseudomonas sp. | reverse complement strand
GAGAATCATCACGCCCTTGGAGTGGATCGGCTGGCCGAGGTTGACCTCACGCTCGATGTCGACGATGCCCGAGCCGCCCGGATACACCGTGGCGGAAATCCGCGCCGGCACGCCAAACGCCGAATCACCGACTTCCAGCACGGTCAGGCCGTTGCACTTGCCGACCTCGGCACCACGGGTGTCGATCAGAATGATGCCGGCCAGCATGTCATCCAGAATCCGCGCCGAGACCCGCCCGGTACGCACGGCCTTGGCCTTGAGCGCGCGTTCGATATGGCCAACATCGGTGCAGGCCTCGCCCGCCTGCTGACGGATAAAGTCCGCCTCGCTGACCAACTGGAACAGATCGCCGATCCGCGCCGACAACCGGCCCTGGTGCTCGGCGAGGCGTGCGCTGTAGGTCGCCACCCGCGCCACGGCCGCCGCCGTCAGCGGTGCCATGCCCTCCTCCGAGGTGCGGGTTTTCATCAGTTGGGCGAATTGCTCAAGGCTGTCCTCGACCAGGGGAATGTCCTCATCGAAATCCACCAGCACGCGGAACATCTCCTGAAAGTCCGGATCGAGGTCCTGCAGGGTGTAATACAGCTCCCGCGAGCCGATGATGATCACCTTGACCTGCAGCGCAATCATCTGCGGCGTCAGGGTCACGGTGGCGATGCGCCCCAACTCACCGAGCGGCGACTCCATCTTCAACTTGCGCGAATGCAGGGCACGCTTGAGCGCATCCCAGACAAACGGCTCGCCCAGCAGCTTCTCCGCCTCCAGCACCAGGAAACCGCCGTTGGCGCGGTGCAGCGCCCCCGGCCGCAATTGCCGATAGCTGGTGTAGAGCGCGCCCTGGTCGGTGTTGTATTCAATGCGCCCGAACAGGTTGTCGTAGGTCGGATGCGACTCGAACACCACCGGCGCGCCGCCGCGATGGTGATGCCCCACCACCAGGCTTGGGCTGTACTGCTCCTCCAGCAACTTGCGGGTTTGCGCATCGGCCTTGTCCACATCCACCAGTTGCTCGACCACGGTCTTCAGCAGGTTGACCTGCACCGCCTGCAGGTAGGCGCCGACCCCGGCATTTTCCGCGTAACGCTCGGACAACGGCGCCAGCAACGGCTGCAGCGCCAGGCTGATGGTTTCTTCATTGAGCTGACGCAGTTGGTTGCTCGACTCACGCTTCCATTGCGCCAGGCTCGACAACTCTTCGTTGAGGCGCTCCTCCAGGGCCGCAATATCGGCATGAAAGCGCTCGCGCTCGGCCTCCGGCAACTGGGCGAACTCGGCCTCGTCCAGGGCCTTGCCGTCCTTCATCGGGGTAAAGGCGATGTTGCTGCTGTCGCGGTACAGGGCCACCTCTTTTTCCAGCGAGGCGCGCTCGATCACATCCAGGGCGCGGTCGTAACGCTGGTTGAAGAGGCGGTCGATGGCACTCTTCTTCTGCTGGTACGAGGGATGCTCGAACACCGCCGGAAAGGTCGCCAGCAGGTTGTCGATCAGTTGATTGATGTCGGCCAGAAAGGCACTCGCCGTACCTGCCGGCAACTCCAGCGCCCGTGGCTCGCGCGGCTCGTCGAAGTGATTGACGTAGACCCAGTCCGACGGTGTGGCCAGGCGCTTGGCTTCGGCCTTGAGGTAGCGCTGTACAAACGAGAAGCGCCCGGTGCCCGGCTCGCCCATCACATAAACGTTGTAACCCGGCCGCGGCATGGCCACGCCAAACTGCAGGGCATCCACCGCCCGCTCCTGGCCGAGCACGCCGCGAAACGGCTCCAGCTCATCGGTGTTGCTGAAGTTGAATTGGGCGGCATCAAACGGACGGGTCAACGCTGCGGGCGCCACCCGCAGGGCAGTCGCTATCGAGTCGGCCATGGCTAATCCTTAGGCTAGCGGCGCGCCAGCAGGGGCGGCGCGCGGGGAAAGATGGCCCATTCTGGCGCCGGCCACGGAGCACTGGCAAGGCATTCGCCGGCCTGCCTGGCTTACTCCGCCCGGTCGGCGCAATCCAGACACCAGGCCGCGGTGGGCAGCGCCTGCAAGCGCGCCGCAGCGATGGCGGCGCCACAACGCAGGCACAGGCCATAGCTGCCGGCGCTTAAGCGCAACTTGGCCTGGGCCGTCTGGGCCTGGCCAAGCTCGGCCTCGACCAGCAACGCCTGCAGCACTTCGTCGTTCTGCCGCTCGCCGGCCTGCTCGGCCGAATCGGGCGAATGACTGGCGGCCAGGTCACGACGGATCGCCGTCACCCGCGCCGCATATTCGGCTTCCAGGCTATCGAGCACAGCTTGCGGATCGAAAGTCGTCATAACGCACACTCCAGTTGAAGAATGACTTCAGTGTGGCTGGCTGACGGCAACCTGCACGGATGTGCAGCAACGCCGCCTTGCCGACTCGCGCACAGCCCGCGCAGTACGCCTTGACACTGGCCGGTCATTCCTCAAAGCTGCCAGGCACAGACGGGTATCCAGGTGCCCTCAGGGCTGGCCAGCGCCTGCCTGCGGACACGCCCCCGCCTGGACGGCGCAGACCTTGTGCCTGCGCCACCTACCAAGGATTGCATAGAGAGTAAAACCATGAAAAAACTCCTGCTCGGTACTCTGTTGACCGTTGTTTCTGCCAGCGCCTTCGCCGAAGCACCCGGCGGCCCAAGCTGCGGCTGGGGCAACATGCTGTTCAAGGGTCAGCGCGGTATGGCCTCGCACTTCGTCGCTTCCACCACCAACGGCACCTCGGGCAACGCCACCTTCGGCATGACCTCGGGCACCAACGGCTGCTCCACCAATGGCACCCTGACCTACGGCGGCAAGCCGATGCTGGTGGTCAGCAACATGCTGGATGAGTTGTCGGAAGACATGGCCAAAGGCCAGGGCGAAGCCCTGACCACCTACGCCGTGGTGCTGGGTGTAGCCCCGCAAGACCGCGCGCATTTCAACGCAGCAGCCCACGCGCACTTCAATGAAATTTTCACCAGCGCCTCGGTCAGCGCCGCCGACGTACACGCCGCCACCCTGGCGATGATGCACAAAGACGCGCGCCTGGCCAAATACGCTCAGGAAGCCTAAGCGGCAGCTCCGGGCAGCGGTTCGCGCCGCCACCCGGACGCTGTGCTCCATGGCCGTAGCCCGCGCCTTTTGGCGCGGGTTTGTTTTACAGAGTCATTCCCCCTCATGTTCAAACGCCTGCTTTCCCTTCTGACGCTGTGCGCCTGTTCACCCCTGGCCGCGCAACCACAGTTTGCCGACAGCCGCCTGCACACTCTGGCCAACGACCCCTACTGGATTGCCCTCGGCCATTACGAGACCGGCAAACTGGGCGGCTGGCGCAGCTATGTCGACGACGGCACATTCTTCTTCGCCGACGACGGTGCCACCCAGCCGGAAGCCGAACTGCGCGCCACCCTGCAGGCCCTGTATGCGCCCGCCAGCCTTGGCGAGCAACACGCCCAATGCGTATTCCCCGCACGCAGCCGCTGGCTGCGTGAACAATTGCAGCTGAGCAACCTGCCGCAGCCCACCTGCAACGAGCTGCGTGCCTGGTACAGCGATATCGCCCCGCACAGCGCGGTGCTGATCTTCCCGGCGGCCTACCTCAACAGCCCGTCGTCGATGTTCGGCCACACCCTGCTGCGCATCGACCAGGCCAACGTCGACAGCGACGGCAGCGCCATGCTCAGCTACGCGCTGAACTTCGGTG
>DAITLT010000331.1:0-3683 GCA_036835505.1 Pseudomonas sp. | reverse complement strand
ACCAGGGCATCGACACCTGCGCCGCCACCGGCCTGTGCGCCCAGCGCTGCCCGGTGGGCATCAACACTGGCGATCTGGTGCGCAAGTTGCGCGCCCGTAACGCCCACCACACAGGCACCGCCAACTGGCTGGCCGAGCATTTCGCCGGCGCCCTGGCCGGCACACGGCTGACCCTGAGGGCGGCCAACGGCGTTCGCCAACTGCTCGGCGCCCCGCTGCTGAGCAAAACCTCCAGCGCCCTGCGCCGCCTCTCCGGCAAACGCCTGCCCGAGTGGACCGCGGCCATGCCACAGGCCGTCCAGGCCCTGCGTATCAGCGCGCCCAAGGATGATCAACGGCCGCGCGTGGTCTACCTGGCCGCCTGCGTATCGCGCGCCATGGGCCCTGCCTTCGGCGATCGCGAACAAGTCCCGCTGCTCGACAAGACCCGCGCCCTGCTGGAAAAAGGCGGCTTCCAGGTAGTCTTCCCGGACGACCTGGACAACCTCTGCTGCGGCCAGCCATTCGCCTCCAAGGGCTACGCCGAACAGGCCGACAACAAACGCCAGGAGCTGCTCAACGCCCTGCTCAAGGCCAGCCGCGGCGGCCTCGACCCGATCTACTGCGACACCAGCCCCTGCACCCTGCGCCTGCTGCAAGACGGCCTGGACCCGCGCCTGAAACTCCACGACCCGGTGAAATTCATTCGCGAGCAACTGCTTGAGCGCCTGACATTCACCCCACAAGAGCAACCCATCGCCGTACACGTCACCTGCAGCACCCAACACCTGGGCGAAGCCCAGGGCCTGCTCGACATCGTCAGACGCTGCACCCGACAACTGGTTGTGCCCGAAGGCATCCACTGCTGCGGCTTTGCCGGCGACAAGGGCTTCACCAAACCGGAACTGAACGCCCACGCCCTGCGCACCCTAAAAGACGCCGTGCAAATCTGCGAGGAAGGCATCTCCACCAGCCGCACCTGCGAGATCGGCCTGTCCCATCACGCCGGCATCGACTACCACGGCCTGGTCTACCTGGTAGATCGCGTCACCACCGCCAACACCGCCAGCTAAAGCCCCCAAGGCAACACGCGGCGGTCGACGCTGGGGAACCTTTGCCGTAAACTGCCGGTCAGAGTTGTGTAAGCACAACTTTGGGGCCGATTAGGATTCGACGCCGGTTGCGAAACTTTAGGGGCATGCCGAGTAGGTAACAGGACTCGTAAATCCACTGTTGCAAAAATCCATAATTGCCAATGACGACAATTACGGTGCGCAACTAGCTGCGTAAGCAGCCTAGTCGCACTTCTGGTAGCTTCGGCTCCAGCAATCATTAGGGGATGTCTGTAAACCCGAAATGATTGTCATATAGAACAGAATCGCCGCGTAGTACGTTGTGGACGAAGTGGCTAAAAATTACACAACTCGCCCAAAGCACCCTGCCCGTCGGGCGGCCAAGGGTTAACTCAGTAGACACGGCTAAGCATGTAGAACCGACAGCGGAGTACTGGCGGACGGGGGTTCAAATCCCCCCGGCTCCACCAAATGCAAGTTTCCACATGTTCCCACATGACCGGAAACATCCCAAGAAGCCCGCCCCGTGCGGGCTTTCTTGTTTCTATACGTCCCCACACGCCTCCCTACACAACTGCTCACCGTGTATCCCTCCGTTTAAGGGGAGAAAGGGATTTGAGCCTGTCAGCTTAGTGGGCCCAGCCTGTCACGCTTGCACAGAGAATCGTTTTGATTAGATATTGCCGAAAGGACACCCAGCGCTCAACGCGAGTTCCTTGGCACGATACCAACCTGCATACCGAACGGATTAAACACACTGTTCAAGGTCTGAACGGTCGGGTTGCTTTCGTCATGTTCTAGCTGACGCAACGCACGTAAGGACAGCTTACACATCTGTGCGAACCGCGCCTGCTGCAATCCAGTTACGTCCTTGCGCAATCGCCGCACCGCCTCTCCGATAGTGATGTCGCCAGAAGCCAGCTGTTCCTGCAGTTCAGTGAGAATCCGATTTCGGTCGAGAATGTCCACTAGATCAGCCCCCAGTTTTTGAGCCGCTGAGGCATATCTCGCAACGCGATGCGCGGATGGTTCATTGTCGCTGCGGGCAGTCCATCGGTACTCAACAAGTCAGGCAAAGCCAGGAATGTTTGTGCTGCGGCCCTGAGCCGCTGAAATAGCTCATCAGGCTCGATCCACTCAGCAGCTTCATCGCAGGCAGCTTTCCAGTCGACCTGACCGGCCACCTCAATCTGCTTTGGCCATTTTGTTGTTCGCGTTACGCCTTCATCATCCATGACCATGGGGGCCAGATCATAGATTGGGGCCAGGCTCACGCCTTGCGCTGTCCTAATAATGGAGGTGTTTCGGCCATGATTATCTGAGTTCCCAAGAATCTGATTCAGTAAATCACGCCGCATGTACTCGAATACCAAATCACCCACCTGTTCGGTCTGTCCAACGTTTTGCCATAACGCGACCAAGTTGCGTAGCACATCCGAATGCGACATATAGCTGCCAGCTTCGACTACGCCCGACAGTGAATACATCGACTCAACAGCGACACGATTAACGCCTGCCGGACCAACTCCACGATCAAAGCGGTGCATCCACAGGCTGGGCTTCTTTCCCTCCTCCAAAGCCAACCCTTCGGCGGCGATGGTATCGAACCCCAACTGCTGAATCGCTCGATAGAAGCAGTACTCGCTACGGAGAATGTCCTGATCGGTCTGACTGGCTTTGTTGCGTGCGAACTTCACAAACCAGTGCTGGACAGCATCTGCATCGGGCAATACGGCGTCGGGATGCAATGCGCCATGCCGGTCTTCTGTTAACAGTAGCTTTGGCGCCTCACCGCCTGCTCCAGTAGCACCGCCAATTGCAGCTCCCTGCTCATAGGCATACTCCAAAAAGCGTGAGTCGCGGCTGACCACTTCGTCTCGCGTAAAACCCAACACAGGACTGCCTGCGATTGCGCCTGCCGACTCCTTGATGCGCAAATTTCCAATAGGCGCAGGCGTACAGCGCCCCAACAGAAACAAATCCAGGTTCATGCCCTCCGGTCGCTCACCACTCAAACGCTTCAGCAAAAAGCGTCTAGCCGCACCAGCAGGCAAGATATCGAAGAGAAAAGCCGGAGCCTTCTTACTCCGCCAAGCGTCCCAACCCAGAGGTAAAGTGGCACTGACAGCGCCATGCAGACGAGTGCTAATCGAGTCGAGGGAACCCACTAGATAGCCCTGCTCGTACCCATACGTACAAGGGCCATCCAACCCTTGGTCAGGCTGCTCGAAACCAATCCCCATGGCGTCCTGCCATTCGCCACCCGCATAGATTTGTAGCGTGAGCTTGTGCATAGCGATCACCGGCAACTTAATGCCTAAACCTTAGCCAAGCCGTATAAAAAAGGCAATTAAATGCCGGCAAAGGCCCTAAAACAATCGAAAAAGGCACTTTAATACCTATATAGATCCGGTGCTCAGCAAACACTTGCCTAGGCACCCCGCGGGCTCAACTCTCCTGTGAGGATTTGAACCCACAATTTGGATTCGCTACATGCCTCTTGACGAAGAGCTCAAGGTTTCTACGCTCGGGGCCGTGACTGTATGTGTTCCAACAAATCACTGGCGAAAGGCAACTGACCTAGAACCGTTGATTTGAGCAGGGGCAAGACGTTTAGGATTCAAATCCCCC
>DAITLT010000330.1:0-3717 GCA_036835505.1 Pseudomonas sp. | reverse complement strand
CGTACGCCCTTGCCGGCGGCGCAGAACAATGGCGCCATCTATCAGCCGGGCTTTGGCAACAACCTCTACGACGACCGCAAGGCGTATCGGGTGGGTGACATCATCACCATCACCCTGAATGAAAAGACCCAGGCGAGCAAAAAGGCCAACTCGCAAATCGGCAAGGACAGCACCGCGAAGATGGGCCTGACCTCGCTGTTTGGTTCGACGGTCTCGGTGGATAACCCGGATTCGAGCCTGAACCCGCTGACCGGCGCCAACCTGAATCTGGATGTGGGCTATTCCGGCTCCCGCGACACCAAGGGCGACAGCCAGGCGGGGCAGAGCAACAGCCTGACCGGCTCGATCACCGTGACCGTGGCCGAGGTGCTGCCCAACGGCATCCTGTCGGTGCGCGGTGAGAAGTGGCTGACCCTCAATACCGGCGACGAGCTGGTGCGCATTGCCGGCCTGATTCGCCCCGACGACGTAGCCACCGATAACACCGTGGCCTCGACGCGGGTGGCGGATGCGCGGATTACCTATTCCGGTACCGGCACCTTTGCCGATGCCAGCCAGCCGGGCTGGTTCGATCGTTTCTTTATCAGCCCGCTGTGGCCGTTCTAAGGTGCCGCACATGAACCGATTGATCGCCTGCTTTTGCCTACTGCTGGCCGCCAGCGCGGTGCAGGCCGAGCGCCTGAAAGACCTCGCCAGCATCCAGGGCGTACGCGCCAACCAGCTGATCGGCTACGGTCTGGTGGTGGGCTTGAATGGCTCCGGTGACCAGACCACCCAGACCCCGTTCACCCTGCAGACCTTCAACAACATGCTCGCCCAGTTCGGCATCAAGGTGCCGGCCGGGGGCGGCAACGTGCAGCTGAAAAACGTCGCGGCGGTGGCCTTGTATGCCGACCTGCCGGCGTTTGCCAAGCCGGGGCAGAGCATCGATGTGACCGTCAACTCCATCGGTAACGCCAAGAGCCTGCGTGGCGGCAGCCTGTTGATGGCGCCGCTGAAAGGCATCGATGGCAACGTTTACGCCATCGCCCAGGGCAGCCTGGTGGTCGGTGGTTTTGACGCCGAGGGTGCTGACGGCTCGAAGATCACCGTCAACGTACCGTCCTCCGGGCGCATTCCCGGTGGCGCCACGGTCGAGCGGCCGGTGCCGAGTGGTTTTGATCAGGGCAATACCCTGACCCTGAACCTCAATCGGGCCGACTTCACCACCGCCAAGCGGATTGTCGACAAGATCAACGAATTGCTCGGCCCAGGCGTGGCTCAGGCGCTGGATGCCGGCTCGGTGCGGGTCAGTGCGCCGCTTGATCCGGGGCAGCGGGTCGACTACCTGTCGATCCTGGAGAACCTCGAAGTGGAAGCCGGCCAGGCGGTGGCCAAGGTGATCATCAATGCTCGCACCGGCACCATCGTCATCGGTCAGAACGTCAAGGTGCAGCCGGCGGCCGTGACCCATGGCAGCCTGACCGTGACCATTACCGAAGAACCGATTGTCAGCCAGCCCAATGCGTTGGCCGGTGGCGACACGGTGGTGGTGCCGAAGTCCAAGGTGACTGCTGATCAGGAAAACAAACCGATGTTCAAGTTCGGCCCCGGCACCTCACTGGATGAGATCGTGCGGGCGGTTAACCAGGTGGGCGCCTCGCCGAGTGACTTGATGGCGATTCTCGAAGCCCTGAAACAGGCCGGCGCGCTGCAAGCCGATCTGATTGTGATTTGAGGTGCGACTATGAACTCTCGACTCAGCGCAGGTATAGGCATCGCTCCCGACTCCGGAGCGGCCACCGACCTTAACCGTCTGCATCAGCTCAAGGTCGGCAAGAACCGCGACAGCGACGCCAACGTACATAAGGTGGCGCAGGAGTTCGAGTCGCTGTTTCTCAATGAAATGCTCAAGGCCATGCGCTCGGCGAACGCGGTGTTCGCCGAAGGCAACTTCATGAACAGCAACGAAAGCAAAACCTATCAGGACATGCACGACCAGCAGTTGGCCATCAGCATGTCCAAGCAAAACGGCGTGGGCCTGGCCGATGTGCTGGAGCGCCAACTGTCGAAAACCTTGCATGGCGCCGGCAGCAGTCGGCCCAACCCCTTTGCCCAAGTGGCCGCCAGCAGCGGCGTCACGACAGCGGTTGAGCCGGCAGCGGATGAAGCTGTCGTGCGCGATGACTCCAAGCTGCTCAACCAGCGCCGTATCTCCTTGCCGCCACGCCTGGCGGATCGTCTGCTGGCCGGCATCGTACCGCCGGCCGGTGGCAGCGAAGCGCAGGCCCAGGCACCGCAGAACTGGCTGGCGGCGAAGAGCTATCCGGCACCTGCCGACAAGTCCCTGTCGATTGCTGACAGCGATGCTATCAGCGGTCGCCGTCTGGCCCAGCCGCCATTGGCGCCGGGCAAGGCGGCGTTCAGCTCGCCCGATGAATTTGTCGCCACCATGTTGCCGATGGCGCAGAGCGCAGCGCAGAAAATCGGCGTGGATGCCCGTTACCTGGTGGCCCAGGCGGCGCTGGAAACCGGCTGGGGCAAGTCGATCATTCGCCAGCAGGATGGCTCCAGCAGCCACAACCTGTTTGGCATCAAGGCCGCCGGCTGGCAGGGCGATTCGGCACGGGTGCTGACCACCGAGTACGTGGATGGCAAACAGGTCAAGGAAACCGCGTCGTTTCGCGCCTATGGCTCCTTCGAGCAGAGCTTCAATGATTACGTGAACTTCCTGCAGAACAACGAGCGCTACGACGGCGCGCTGGATTCAGCCGCCAACCCCAAGCGTTTTGTCAGCGAACTGCAGCGTGCCGGCTATGCCACCGACCCGCAGTACGCCAACAAGATCGCCCAGATCGCCCGGCAAATGCAGACCTATCAAGCCGTCGCAGCGGCCGATACGGCAACCACCAGAACCTGAGGTTGAGCGATGGCGGACTTACTCAATATTGGCCTGTCGGGGCTGTCAGCGAACAAGACCTCGCTGTCGGTCACCGGCCATAACATCGCCAACGTCAATACGCCGGGCTTCTCGCGTCAGGAAACCGTGCAAGCCACGCGCACGCCACAGTTCAGCGGTGCTGGCTATATTGGCTCGGGCACCACCTTGGTGGACGTGCGGCGCATTTATAACGACTTTCTGACCACTCAGGTGCGCAGCAGCACGGCGCTGAGCAAGGATGTGGAGAGCTATCTCAGCCAGATTAATCAGTTGGACTCGCTGCTGGCCGGCAGCACTACCGGGATTACCCCAGGTTTGCAGCGGCTGTTCTCCTCGCTGCAAACTGCCGCCGAAGACCCCGCCAATATCCCTGCCCGGCAACTGGTGCTGTCGGAAGCCGAGGGTGTGGCCAAGCGTTTTAACACCGTCTACGACCGCTTGTATGAGCAAAACGGCTTTATCAACAAGCAACTGTCGGCGGTCAGTGAGCAGGTCAATCAATTGGCCAGCTCGATTGCTGGTTACAACGATGCAATTGCCGTCGCCGCTGCAAATGGCCAACAACCCAATGACTTGCTTGATGCTCGGGAAGAAACCGTGCGCAAGCTGTCAGAGTTCATCGGTGTCACCGTTGTGCCGCAGGACGACAACAGCATCAACGTGTTTATTGGCTCTGGCCAGCCGTTGGTCGTTGGTAACTCGGCGGCGCGCCTGGAGGTGGTTGCCGGGATTGCTGATCCTTTGCGTAGTGAGGTGCAGTTTGTCAGTGGCGGCTCACGCCAAGGTATCACCACGCT
>DAITLT010000329.1:0-3735 GCA_036835505.1 Pseudomonas sp. | reverse complement strand
GGCAATCGACCAGTTGAAGATGCTCGCCAGCAAAATCACCGAGGCCAGGTCCACCAGCGGCGAGGAGATCAGAAAGGCAAAGGTCACCCCCAGCGGCAGGCCGGCGCTGGTGAAACCAATAAACAGCGGGATCGACGAGCACGAGCAAAACGGCGTGATGGTACCCAGCAGGGCGGCGCTAAGCCGGGCCTTGAAGCCGCTCATACCGCCGAGAATGCGCCGTGTGCGATCCGGCGGAAAATAGCTCTGCACCCAGGAAATGCTGAAGATCAGCACGGCCAGCAGGATGAAGATCTTGATCACATCAAAGATGAAAAAATGCAGGCTGGCACCGACCCGGCTGCTCAAGTCCAGGCCCAAGCCGTCTTCCAGCAGCATGCGCACCAGCCCGCTCAGCCAGTCCATGCGCAGCAGTTGCTCGTTCAGCCATTTAAACAATTCCATGGGCCTTCCTTAGTTCTGCACCTGGGAGCGTTCGTACCAGCCCTTGCTGTTATTGACCATGCGCACCAGCCAGAGCATTACCGGCACTTCGATCAGCACGCCGACCACGGTCGCCAGGGCGGCGCCGGAGTTGAAGCCATACAGCACGATGGCCACGGCCACCGCCAGCTCAAAGAAGTTCGAGGCGCCGATCATGGCTGCCGGCCCGGCGATGTCGTGGCGGACCTTGAGGTGCCGGCATAGCCAATAACCGAGGGCGGCAATCAACAGGGTCTGTAGCAGAATCGGCACTGCCAGCAGGGCGATGATCAGCGGCTGGGCGACGATGGTCTGGCCCTGAAAGGAAAACAGCAGCACCAGGGTGGCCAGCAGGGCGACGATGGAAAACGGCCCGATGCGCGTCAGCACGGCTGGCAGCGCTGTCTCACCACGGCGTAACAAGCGTGCGCGGATAAATTGGGCGATGGCCAGGGGAATGACGATGTACATCACCACCGACAGCAACAGGGTGTCCCACGGCACGGGGATCGACGAGACGCCGAGCAGCAGGGCGACGATGGGCGCGAAGGCAAACACCATCACCAGGTCATTGATCGCCACCTGGCTCAAGGTGAAGTTGGCGTTGCCCCGGCACAGGTTGCTCCACACGAACACCATTGCCGTGCAGGGCGCCGCGCCGAGCAGAATCAGCCCGGCGACGTAGCTGTCGAGCTGCTCGGCCGGCAGCCAGTCGGCAAACACATAGCGCAGAAACAGCCAGGCGAAAAAGGCCATGGTGAAGGGTTTGATCAGCCAGTTGATGCTCAGGGTCACGGCCATGCCGGCGCGCTGCTCGTAGACCTCATGCAGGGCGCTGAAGTCGATCTTTATCAGCATGGGGATGATCATCACCCAGATCAGCACGCCCACCGGAATGTTCACCTGGGCGATTTCCAGCGCGCCGATGGCCTGGGTTGCCGCCGGGGCCGCGAGGCCCAGCAGGGTGCCGGCAATAATGCAGAGAAACACCCAGAGGCTCAGGTAGCGTTCAAAGAAACCCAGAGGGCTGGCTTGGCTCGACATTGGAAGGCTCCGCGGTCATCAGGCTGCAATATTCGTTTTACAGAATATGCCCCGTTGAATATATTCGGCAAATCATATTTGTTTTCGTGAGCCTGCCAGCATGTCGTGTCCCCTGCGAGTCCTGTTCCTCTGTGTCGCCAACTCGGCCCGTTCGTTGATGGCCGAGGCCTTGCTGCGCCACGCCGGCGGCGAGGCCTATGCGGTGTTCAGTGCCGGTAGCCAGCCCGGTCAGCCCGATCCGCGCGCCCTGGCGGCGTTGGAGCAGGTCGGCGTGGCGGTGGCCGGGTTGCGCAGCAAGGCGGTCGATGAGTTTGCCGATGAGCATTTCGACTACGTGATTACCCTGTGCGACAAGAGCGCGCTGGAATGTGCAGCGCTGCCGCAGGCCGACGAAACCCTAGCCTGGCACTTTGAAGACCCGGCCGACAGCCACCAGCCAACGGCCTACCGACAGACGCTGCAAGCCATACATGAGCGGATCAAGTTGTTCGTGCTGATCAACCGCAAGGAGCAGGCCGCGCTCGCCGACAGCCTGACGCCGGTCAACCTGTTCAAGTGTCTGGCCGACGAGACCCGAGCGCGCATGAGCCTGCTGCTTGCTACCGAGGGCGAGCTGTGTGTCTGCGAGCTGACCTGCGCGCTGAACGAAAGCCAACCGAAAACCTCCCGTCACCTGGCGTTATTGCGCAGCAGCGGCTTGCTCGCGGACCGTCGTCAGGGCCAGTGGGTTTACTACCGCCTGCATCCGCAGCTGCCGGCCTGGGCGCGGCAACTGCTGGAGAACGTGGCACAGGCCAACGGCGAGTGGTTGCAGGCGGATCGCGCCCGGCTGCAGGCCATGGCCGATCGACCGCTGCGCCAGGCCCTGTGCTGCTGAGGCGGCGAATTAATCCCGAGTCACGTTAAGGAGCAGTGCATGAGCATCAAAGTGGGTATCAACGGTTTCGGCCGCATCGGACGCCTGGCCCTGCGTGCCGCCTGGGGCTGGCCGGAACTGGAGTTTGTGCAGATCAACGACCCGGCAGGCGATGCGGCGACCCACGCCCATCTGCTTAATTTCGACTCGGTGCATGGCCGTTGGCAACATGAGGCCAGCCATGCTGGCGAGTGCATCGTGATCGACGGCAAGTCGATCAAGGTCACGGCCAATAAGGCGATTGCCGACACCGACTGGTCGGGCTGCGACCTGGTGATCGAAGCCAGTGGCAAGATGAAGACGGTGGCGGTGCTGCAGGGCTATCTCGATCAGGGTGTGAAGCGCGTAGTGGTCAGCGCCCCGGTGAAAGAAGCGGGTGCGCTGAATATCGTGCTGGGTGTTAACCAGCAGTTGTTCGACCCGGCCGTACACCGCATCGTCACCGCCGCCTCCTGTACCACCAACTGCCTGGCGCCAGTGGTCAAGGTGATCCACGAGCACCTGGGCATTCGCCACGGCTCGATCACCACCATCCACGACCTGACCAACACCCAGAGCATCCTTGACCAGCCGCACAAGGACCTGCGTCGCGCTCGGGCCTCAGGCATGAGCTTGATCCCGACCAGCACCGGTTCGGCCACCGCCATCGCGGAAATCTTCCCGGAGCTGCGCGGCAAACTGAATGGCCATGCCGTGCGCGTGCCGCTGGCCAACGCTTCGCTGACCGATTGCGTGTTCGAGGTTGAGCGTGCGACCACCGCGGAGGAGGTCAACGCCTTGTTTAAGGCAGCGGCGGAGGGTTCGCTGGCCGGGATTCTCGGTTATGAAGAGCGGCCGCTGGTGTCCATCGATTACCGCACCGATCCGCGCTCGTCGATCATCGACGCGTTGTCGACCATGGTGGTCAACGGCACCCAGGTGAAGATTTACGCCTGGTACGACAACGAGTGGGGCTACGCCAATCGCACCGTGGAACTGGCACGGCTGGTGGGCTTGGCCGGCTGAGCGAAACCCGTCGGTGATTCGGGGGGCTATGGGTGCTTTCCCGGATTACATCCGGGAAGTTCTGGCAAGTGTCCACCTCGGATTGCACTCGGACTACCACCCTCTCCCCCAGCCCCCGCTCTGCGCCCCAGCCCTTCGCAGAGCTCAGGGCGCTTTAGCGGGCGAAGCAGTGCTTCGCTTTCCCGCTACGCCCCGTGAACGGGAGAGGGGAGCCAAACCCACGCAGTATTCAGCGCACGCGTACCGCCCCCTCTCACCTATGGGGAGAGGGTTGGGGAGAGGGGCACGGCGCTCACACACTATTCAGG
>DAITLT010000328.1:0-3740 GCA_036835505.1 Pseudomonas sp. | reverse complement strand
ACTGCTGATTTCAGCCGTCATTGGGTTACAACCTGTCGAAAATGCCTGCTTCGGGGGTAAGGTCGGGGCATGTATAATGCCGCCCCGTCCGGGCCGGCTGTGCCATGGCCCGCGTCAGTATAGCGGCCACCCCCGGCGTCGACTTGAATGTGCCAATAGGTAGCCATGTTGTGACCCGTGCATTTCTGCAAACCGTGGCGCTCGCTTGTGAGCGGGACTGGCGCATGTTGTTCGAAAATCTCGAGCTGCGCGTGCATCCCGGCGAAATGCTCCAGGTGGTCGGCCCCAATGGCAGTGGCAAGACCTCGCTGTTGCGCTTGCTTACCGGGTTGATGCAGCCCAGCGCCGGCGAAATTCTCCTGCAAGGCAAGACGCTGGCCAGCCAGCGCGAGGTGTTGGCGCGAAATTTATTGTGGATTGGTCACGCCGCCGGGATCAAGGGCCTGCTGACGGCCGAGGAAAACCTGCGCTGGCTCTGTGCCCTGCAATGTCCGGTGCCGCGCGAGGCGATCTGGCAGGCCTTGGCCGCCGTCGGCCTGCGCGGTTTCGAGGATGTGCCCTGTCATACCCTGTCGGCCGGCCAGCAGCGCCGCGTCGCCCTGGCCCGTCTGCATCTGGAGGCGCCGCCCTTGTGGATACTCGATGAACCCTTCACCGCCCTGGACAAACACGCGGTGGCCGAGCTGGAGGCCCATCTGGCGCGGCATTGCGAGCAGGGCGGGATGGTCGTCCTGACCACCCATCACCAACTCGCGCACACGCCCGCCGGCTATCGTGAACTGTTGCTGGGGGCGGCATGAGTAACGTCTTTACCCTGCTCCTGGCCCGCGAGGCGCGCCTGCTGTTTCGCCGTCCGGCGGAGCTGGCCAACCCGCTGGTGTTCTTCGCCATCGTGATTGCCCTGTTTCCCCTGGCCGTCGGCCCGGAAAGCCAGATGCTGCAAACCCTGTCGCCCGGTTTGCTCTGGGTGGCGGCCTTGCTGGCGGTGTTGCTGTCGCTGGACGGCCTGTTTCGCGGCGATTTTGAAGACGGCTCCCTGGAGCAGTGGGTCGTTTCGCCGCACCCTCTGGCGCTTCTGGTGCTGGCCAAGGTGCTGGCACACTGGCTGTTTAGTGGCCTGGCGCTGGTTCTGCTGTCGCCGCTGCTGGCCTTGATGCTCGGTTTGCCGGCGCGCTGCGTGCCGATACTGCTGCTGTCTCTGCTTCTGGGAACGCCGGTGTTGAGCTTGCTGGGCGCCGTGGGTGCGGCCCTGACCGTGGGTCTCAAGCGCGGTGGCTTGCTGCTGGCGTTGCTGATTTTGCCCCTGTATATCCCGGTGCTGATCCTTGGCAGCGGCGTATTGCAGGCGGCGCTGCAGGGCCTGCCGACGGCAGGCTACCTATTGTGGATGGCCAGCCTGACGGCGCTGGCAATAACCCTGACGCCCTTTGCGATTGCTGCTGGCCTGACCATCAGCGTGGCGGAATAACGGATTTGATCGACCTATGAACTGGACCTGGTTTCACAAGCTCGGCTCACCGAAATGGTTTTACCAGATCAGCAGTCGCTGGCTGCCCTGGTTGGCCGTGGCCGGCGTATTGCTGCTCGGCACTGGCCTGGTCTGGGGCCTGGCCTTTGCTCCGGCGGACTACCAGCAGGGCAACAGCTTTCGCATCATCTATATCCATGTGCCGGCCGCGCTGCTCGCCCAGTCCTGCTACATCATGCTGGCGCTGGCCGGCGTGGTGGGGCTGGTGTGGAAGATGAAGCTGGCCGACGTGGCCTTGCAGTGCGCGGCACCGATCGGCGCCTGGATGACCTTTATCGCCCTGCTCACCGGGGCCATCTGGGGCAAGCCGACCTGGGGCACCTGGTGGGTTTGGGATGCGCGCCTGACCTCGATGCTGATCCTGCTGTTTCTCTACTTCGGGATCATTGCCCTGGGCCAGTCGATCAGCAATCGCGACAGCTCGGCCAAGGCCTGTGCGGTGCTGGCGATCGTCGGGGTGATCAATATCCCGATCATCAAATACTCGGTGGAGTGGTGGAACTCCCTGCACCAGGTGGCCACCTTCAAACTCACCGAGCGCCCGGCCATGCCGGTCGAGATGTGGCTGCCGCTGTTGCTGATGGTGCTTGGGTTTTACTGTTTTTTTGCCTGCGTGTTGCTCTTGCGCATGCGTCTCGAAGTGCTCAAGCGCGAGGCGCGTAGCAGTTGGGTGCAGGCCGAAGTGAAACGCGCCGTGGAGCAGCAGTCATGAGTTTTGCGTCCTTCGCTGAGTTTGTCGCCATGGGCAACCATGGTTTGTATGTCTGGTCGGCCTATGGCATCAGCCTGCTGGTGCTGGCGATCAATCTGGTGCTGCCGATTCTGGCCCGGCGCCGTTACTTGCAAGACCAGGCGCGTCGTTTGCGTCGTGAGGAGTTGAAGTGAATCCGCTGCGCAAGAAACGCTTGTTGATCATCCTGGCCATTCTCGTCGGCGTCGCCTGTGCCGTGGCCCTGGCCCTGAGTGCCCTGCAGCAGAACATCAACCTGTTCTACACGCCGACCCAGATCGCCAATGGCGAGGCGCCGCAGGACACGCGCATCCGTGCCGGCGGCATGGTGGCCGAGGGTTCGCTCAAGCGCGGCGGCGATTCGCTGGACGTCGAATTTGTGGCCACCGACTACGCCAAGAACGTGACCATCCGCTATCGCGGCATCCTTCCGGACCTGTTCCGCGAAGGCCAGGGCATCGTCGCCCTGGGCAAGCTCAACGCCGACGGCGTGCTGATGGCCGATGAAGTGCTGGCCAAGCATGACGAGAACTACATGCCGCCGGAAGTCAGCAAGGCCCTCAAGGACAGCGGCCAGCAGCCCGGCGGCGGTCAGACGCAGCCCGGCAAGAGCGGAAACTGAACATGAACTTCAATCTGATTATTCCCGAGTTGGGCCATCTGGCCATGATTCTTGCCCTGTGCCTGGCGCTGGTGCAGGCCACGTTGCCGCTGATCGGCGCCTGGCGTGGTGATCGCCAGTGGATGAGCTTGGCGGTGCCGGCGGCCTGGGGCCAGTTCGCCTTTTTGCTGTTCGCCTTCCTGTGCCTGAGTTGGTCGTTTATGAGCGACGATTTCTCCGTTGCCTATGTCGCCAGCAACTCCAACAGTGCCTTGCCCTGGTACTACAAGTTCAGCGCGGTGTGGGGCGCCCACGAAGGCTCGCTGTTGCTCTGGGCGCTGATTCTGGCCGGCTGGACCTTTGCCGTGTCGGTCTTCTCCCGGCAGTTGCCGGAAGTAATGCTGGCCCGCGTGCTGGCGGTCATGGGCATGATCAGTGTCGGCTTTTTGCTGTTTCTGATCGCCACCTCCAACCCCTTCGACCGTCTGCTGCCGGACATGCCCCAGGATGGCCGTGACCTAAATCCGCTGCTCCAGGACATCGGCCTGATTGCCCATCCGCCGATGCTCTATATGGGGTATGTCGGCTTCTCCGTGGCCTTCGCCTTCGCCATCGCCGCGCTGCTGGGCGGCAAGCTGGATGCGGCCTGGGCGCGCTGGTCGCGGCCGTGGACTATCATCGCCTGGGCCTTTCTTGGCATCGGCATCGTCCTCGGCTCCTGGTGGGCCTATTACGAGCTGGGTTGGGGCGGCTGGTGGTTCTGGGACCCGGTGGAAAACGCCTCCTTTATGCCCTGGCTGGTCGGCACGGCTTTGCTGCATTCGCTGGCCGTCACCGAGAAGCGTGGCACGTTCAAGAGCTGGACCGTATTGCTGGCCATC
>DAITLT010000327.1:0-3748 GCA_036835505.1 Pseudomonas sp. | reverse complement strand
CGGCGACGTCATGGTTTAAGCCTGCGGGTTAACGCAAAAGGCCGCTCATTGAGCGTAATGCCGTTCACTTAAGCCAAGTGAACGGCATTTTTGTAGCCCGGATGAAATCCGGGGCGCGGGTTATCCTGCCAATTCCTTCCCGGATTTCATCCGGGCTACCTCTGTCGCACCTTAAATGAACCGCATTGGCTGCTTGAGCGGCCTTTTTTGTAAGTGGGGTAAACGGGCGGAGAAGCGGATTTATCCGCGATGCCATTTACCTTGAAAGCATCGCGGCTGAAGCCACTCCTACGAGGTGCGCTTTGGTTGCCCTGTGCGTCCTCAGACGAACTTGGCAAAGTCCGGCTGACGGCGCTGCATAAAGGCCGACAGGGCTTCGATGGCCTCCGGCGAGCGCAGGCGCTGGCCGAACAGCTCGCCTTCGGCAGTAATCACCTGGCGCAACGCTTCGCGCCCCGGCGCCTGCATCAGTTGTTTGCTCACCGCCACCGCCGAGGGTGCCAGTTGCTGGAAGCGCCGGGCCATGGCCGTGGCCTTTTCCAGGGTGGCCAGGCCATCGTCGAGCACGCCGTTGGCAATCCCCCAACTGGCGGCCTGCTCACCGCTGAAGGGCTCGCCCAGCAGCAACAACTCGGCGGCCTTGGCATGGCCGAGCAGGCGCGGCAGGATCAGGCTGGAGCCGAACTCCGGGCACAGGCCGAGGCTGACAAAGGGCATCTTCAAGGTGGCGCAGCGGCTGACGTAAACCAGATCGCAATGCAGCAACAGGGTGGTGCCAATGCCCACGGCGGCACCGGCCACGGCCGCGACAATCGGCTTTTTCAGCTCGAACAGCGCGCGCATAAAGTGGAACACCGGGCTGTCCTGACTGACCGGCGGCGCCTGGAGAAAGTCCGCCACGTCATTACCGCTGGTAAAGCACTCGGCGCCACCGGTAATCAGCACCGCGCGCACCTCGGGCTCGGCATCCGCGGCCAGCAAGGCCTCGGCCAGGGCGCTGTACATGGCGCGAGTCAGGGCGTTCTTCTTTTCGGGACGATTGATGCGCAGGGTCAACAGACCCTCGGCGCGCGTCACAACTACATGTTCACTCATGACCTTCCTCGCGGCGCGGGCGCCTGCTAGGAGCCTGTCGGACTTAACGCTGTCCTACTGCGGAAAAGCCGGATTTGGTCATTTTTCGTGCTCTTTTTCGTTGAATAGAATGACTATTCGCCTCAAAAGAGCACAAAAACTGCCTCAAACCGGTCTTTCCCTCGCTACGGACGGTCAAGCCCGACAGGCTCCTAGTCAGGCGCGCGGCAAAAACACATCGGCCAACACTTGATTGCGCGGCAGACCTAACAGATAGAGCCGGCGCGCGAATGCTTCGACGCTGGCGGGGCCGCCGCAGAGTAAGGCCTGGGTTTGCCGGGAAACAAGGCGCAGTTCGGCCAAAGCAGCCGGCAACTCGGCCGCCGTCAGCAGACGGATGTGCAACTGCGGATGCTGCGCCGCCAACGCGTGCAGCGGCGCCGCCAGGTAATGCGCGCCGTCCTCGCGGGCCAGGTGCAGCAGCTCAATTGGCCCGTGGTGACCCTGGCGCAAGGCCTCGCGCAGGATGCCCCAGAGCGGCGCCAGCCCCGTGCCGGCGGCCAGCAGCAACAGCGGCCGTGCCTGCCAATCCGGGTCGTAATGCAGGGCGCCGCCGCGCAACTCGCCCAGGCGCAGGCTCTGGCCGAGCTGGAAAGCGCGCGCGGCGGTGCTAAAGGCGCCGGGCTTGGCACAATCGATGTGCAGCTCCAACCAGTCATCGGCATCCGGCAAGCTGGCCAGGGAGTATGGCCGGGCAATGCTCGCATCGGCCCACAGCAGCAGGTGCTGGCCGGCCTGATAGACCAGGCGCCGCTGCGGCTGCAAGCGCAAGCGCAGCACCTCGCCGGTCAACCAGTCGCAACCGACAATGCTCGCCGCGCGACCGTCGCGCAGAGGGTCGAAGACTTGCACCGTTAAATCCTCGACCACCCGGCACTGGCAGGCCAGGCGCCAGCCTTGTTGGCGCTGCGCCGCACTCAAGGCGTCGGGCTGGGCATCCTCAGGCTCGCCCTGCAGGCAGCGCACCAGGCAGGCGTGGCAACTGCCGGCGCGGCAGCTATTGGGCACGGCAATCCCGGCGGCGAGCAAGGCGTCCAGCAGGTTGCTGGCCGGCGCCACCTGAAGACGCTGGCCGGCGACGTTAAGCTCAGGCATCGCTGGCTTCCCAGGCCGCGGCGCAGCGATTGCGCCCATCGCGCTTGGCCCGGTACAGGGCCTGGTCAGCGCGTTGCAGGGCGGCATCCAGCTCATCGTCATGGTGCAGCAAGGTCATCCCCGCCGACAGGCTGATGCTCTTGACCTGCACACCCACCGGCTCGGACACGGCAAACGCCTCGCGCAGACGCTCACAACAGGCGCTGAATTGATCCACCGTGGTATCGGGCAGCAACAAGACAAACTCCTCGCCGCCGTAACGGGCGAGGATGTCGCCCTCGCGCAGGCACGCTCGCGCCACCGCGGCAAAGGTCTGCAGCACCCGATCACCGCCGGCATGGCCATAGCAGTCGTTGACCTGTTTGAAATGATCAAGGTCGATCAAGGCCAGGCCATGCACCTGCCCCGGCGCCAGCATGGCCAACTCGTTGGCGGCCAGGGCCAGAAAGTGGCGGCGATTGAACAGCCCGGTCAGCTCGTCGGTGGCGGCCAGGCTTTCCAACTGGCGCATCATCCCGCGCAAGGTGTTCTGATGCGCCTGCAAGGCGAAGCGGCGCTTGCGCATACGCAAACTCAGGGCCTGCACATAAGTGGCAAACAGGCATAACCAGAGCAGCACAAAAAACAGTGCCGCCAGTTGCAGCAAGACCAGGGCCGGATCATGCAATTGACCCTGGGCCGCTTCCCACAGGTTGAGGCCAAGAAAGCCGCAAAAGGCCAAGGCCGCACAGCGGGCGAAGATCCGCGGCGGCAGCTGGAATACGCCGAACAACAAGGTCAGCACATAGAACATCAACAGGGTGCCGCGGCCGCTGTCGAGCAGGGCCAGCAGATAGGTCAACCAGGCACAGCCGACCAGGACCTGGGCCTCGGTCATGCTCGGATCACGCAAGCGCAGGTTGTAGTTACTGCGCAGCACGGCCAGGAACAGCAATTGGCTGAGCACCACCAGGGCACTGCTGAGCAGCGCCACAGGCAGAGCCACCGGCAACAACTGGAAGTAAACGGCCAGCCAGAACAGCGCCACGGCAATGCCATAGGTGGCGGCTGCCATGGCAAAGCGGCGCAACAGTAACTGCTGTAACGAACGGCGATTGACCGGCTGATTGCTGGCGCGCATGGGGGTCCGTCCCGTGGGGGCAATTAGCCAGCACTGTACCTCGCGGCCCAAGAAAAACCCAGCCGAACGCTCAGCATTTGTCTGCCCTCGCCAGTCTACTTTTGCCCGCTGTGCCAGGCGGATGCTGCGCGTTATACTGCGCCGCCATTTTTGCTCTAACACGCGCCGGGTCGTGGCCCTGCGCCCCTCCAAGTTCCTGCCCAAATAAAGGAGCGCGCCCCATGACCGTGATCAAGCAGGATGACCTGATTCAGAGCGTCGCCGACGCCCTGCAGTTCATCTCCTATTACCATCCCGTGGACTTTATCCAGGCCATGCACGAGGCCTATCTGCGTGAAGAGTCGCCGGCCGCGCGCGACTCCATGGCGCAGATCCTGATCAACTCGCGCATGTGCGCCA
>DAITLT010000326.1:0-3791 GCA_036835505.1 Pseudomonas sp. | reverse complement strand
GAGAGGCAGCATCTGCGCCATGAATGCTGCCGTTGAAATTCCCGTCCGTGATAACCGCCGCCAGGCCAAGTTTTTGTACTGGACGGGCTGGCGCGTCACCGAAATTGCCGAGCACCTGGGCGAGAAGGAAAAAACCGTCCACAGCTGGAAGGCGCGCGACGAGTGGGACCGGGCGGACAACGTAGAGCGGATCGGCGGTGCGTTGGAGGCGCGGCTGGTGCAGCTGATCCTCAAGGACGGCAAGACCGGCGGGGATTTCAAGGAAATCGACCTGCTGCACCGTCAGCTCGAGCGCCAGGCGCGCATTGAGCGTTACCAGGACGGCGGCAGCGAGGCGCAGCTAAACCCGAACCTGGACAAGCGCAACGAGGGGCCGAAGAAGAAGGCCCGACGCAACGAGTTCAGCGAGGAGGACGTCGAGAAGCTGACCGAGGCGTTCCGCGATGGCTGTTTCGGCTATCAGCTGGACTGGTACCGGGCGGGCAATCAGCGCACCAGGGCCATTCTCAAGAGCCGGCAGATCGGCGCCACGTATTACTTCGCCCGGGAGGCGCTGCTCGATGCGCTGGCAACGGGGCGCAATCAGATCTTTTTGTCGGCGTCGAAAAATCAGGCGCACATCTTCAAGGCGTATATCCAGAGCTTCGCCCGCGAGGTGTGCGGCATTGAGCTGACGGGCGATCCGATCATCCTGGCCAACGGCGCCGAGCTGCACTTTCTGGGTACCAACGCGCGCACGGCGCAGGGCTATCACGGCAATTTCTACTTCGACGAATTCTTCTGGACGTTCAAGTTCAAGGAACTGAACAAGGTCGCCAGCGGCATGGCGATGCAGAAGCAGTACCGCCGCACCTACTTTTCAACACCGTCGAGCATGGCCCATGAGGCCTACACGTTCTGGACCGGGGAGCGCTTCAACAAGGGCAAGCCGGCGGCGCAGCGGATCAACCTGGACGTGTCGCACGACGCGCTGCAGCAGGGCCGGTTGTGCGAGGACAAGGTGTGGCGGCAGATCGTCACTATCCTCGACGCCGAGCAGCGCGGCTGCGATCTGTTCGATATCGAGGAGCTGCGCCAGGAGTACGATGCCGAGGCCTACCAGAACCTGCTGATGTGCCAGTTCGTCGACGATGGGGCGAGCATTTTCCCGTTGTCGGCGCTGCAGCCGTGCATGGTCGATAGCTGGGTGGAGTGGGGCGAGGACTACAAGCCATTCGCGGCGCGGCCGTTTGGCGATCGCCAGGTGTGGGTGGGCTATGACCCGGCCGAGACGGGCGACAGCTCAGGCCTGGTGGTGGTGGCGCCGCCGATGGTGGCGGGGGGCAAGTTCCGCGTGCTCGAGCGCCATCAGTTCCGCGGTATGGACTTCGCCGCGCAGGCCGAGTCGATCCGCCAGGTGTGCCAGCGCTACTGGGTGACCTATATCGGCATCGATACCACGGGCATGGGCTCGGGCGTGGCGCAGCTGGTGCAGCAGTTCTTCCCGGGGCTGACCAAGTTCAGCTATTCGCCGGAGGTGAAGACGCGCCTGGTGCTCAAGGCCCACGACGTGATCCACAAGGGCCGGCTGGAATTCGACGCCGGCTGGACGGACTTCGCGCAGTCGCTGATGGCCATCCGCAAGACCATCACCGCCAGCGGGCGGCAGTTCACCTATACCGCTGGGCGCAACGAGACCACCGGCCACGCCGACCTGGCCTGGGCGCTCTTTCACGCACTACACCACGAACCGCTCGAGGGGCAGACCGCTGCCAATACCGGGCGGATGGAGCTTTTTTAATGACTACAGGCAATCAGGTGGCTATTGCTGCCGACACGCAGGCCACGAGCTCTCATAAGGCGACTGCCTTTACATTCGGGGCGCCGGAGTCGGTGCTGTCGGCCCATGAAGTTTTCGACTACCTGGAATGCTGGTTTAACGGCCGCTGGTATGAGCCGCCGCTGTCGATGGATGGGCTGGCGCGCTCGGTGAAGGCCAGCGTGCACCTGGACTCGGGCCTGCGTTTCAAGCGCAACCAGCTGAGCCGGACCTTCATCCCACACAAGCTGCTGTCGCGCGAGGCCTTCGACCAGTACGCCCAGGACTACCTGGCACTGGGCAACGGCTACGTCGAGGCGCGGCGCTCGATGCTGGGCTCGCCGCTGGCGTTGAAGCCGACGCTGGCCAAGTACATGCGGGTGGGCAAAGACGGGAAGTACTTCCAGGTGCAGGGCTGGAAGAATGAGCACGAATTCGAGCAGGGCAGCGTCTTCCACCTGCGCGAGCTGGATCTGCACCAGGAGATCTACGGGCTGCCGGAGTGGATCTGTGCGCTGCAGTCGGCGCTGCTCAATCAATCCGCCACGCTGTTCCGCCGGCGCTACTTCGAGAACGGCAGTCACGCCGGGTTCATCCTGTACATGACCGACGCCGCCCAGCAGGAAGACGACATCGATGACCTGCGCACGGCGCTGAAAAACTCCAAGGGCCCAGGGAATTTTCGCAACCTGTTCGTCTATGCGCCCAACGGCAAGAAGGACGGCATCCAGCTGATACCGGTGAGCGAGGTGGCGGCGAAGGATGAATTCAACTCGATCAAGGACAAGACACTTGAGGACGTGCTGGCCGCGCTGCGGGTGTATCCGCAACTGATGGGCATCGTGCCCAAGAACGCTGGCGGCTTCGGCTCGCCCCAGGAGGCGGCAGGCGTGTGGGCCACCTTGGAACTGGAGCCGATCCAGACACGCCTGGCCCTGCTGAATGACTGGGTGGGCGAAGAGGTGGTGCGTTTCAAGCCGTTTGAGCTGGGCACCACCAGCAAATAATCACCAGCCCCACAAACAAGCCGCCCTCGAGGCGGTTTTTTTGTGTCTGCGCGACTAGATGTTTGCCGCTGCCTCATACGGAATAACCCCAGCACATCATACTTCTTAGCGCCTGAAAAGTCCTCTTAAAACTCGCTGCGGCCCAGTAAATACGGGGGTTTACGGCCAATTCAGACAGGCGGCGACGGCTGCCGATATCGACACGCGGCCGAGGCACCAGCTGCGCACCACCTGGTGGACGGCAGGCAGCCAGCAGGATGGGCCAGCCCCTGGCGCGCGCCGTCATCCCCCCACCTCACCTGCGGGCTAAATGGGGCGAATTCACTGCACCCCTGCGGATGGCTTCGGGCGGCCCTGGGCGGTGGCTGTGGGCGTGATGCTTGTTCATGGAATACCTGCGATTCCCTGCAGCTAGCGGCTTTTCTGCGGCCTGCTAGGTGGCTTGCTGGGCGTTCCGTTTTCGGTTCGACTATCTGGAAAGGGTAATTTAGGTTTTGGATGCGGCTGCATGGCACTCAAGGCCACGTATTTGCTGGGCTGCAGTGATTACCTGAGATGGTTATTTTGGGTTAGGTTGGAGGTAATAATTTTGTAAGTGATTGATTTTAAAGGGCTGTAGCTTTTCAGCTGGAAACCATTGGTAGAGGTAAGGTGGTTACTAGATACTTACCATTTAATTACCTTTAACAATATTTACTAAACTATTGAAAACAAAGGCTTTAAGCCGTGACAGAAAAGCACCTAACCAAAATTACCTGTTTCCGATGGGTCAACCTGAAAAACGGTTGACCGGCCTGGGCGGGGCTTTTAAAGTGCGCATCCCTTGGTTCGCGCAAATGGCCTGGGAATGACTTGGGAACAAACCCAATCTTTCGCATGGTGCACAAGCTGCGAACAATGGGGCTCACAGAAGGGGTCGGAGTGTTGAAGATGAGTTCGAATCTCACCGCTTCCGCCAACTATTTCAATCGAATCAGCAATATGGT
>DAITLT010000325.1:0-3849 GCA_036835505.1 Pseudomonas sp. | reverse complement strand
TCTTACGGCTTAAGTATTTGTTAAGGCTCGTCAGGGAAGATCAGCCTCAAGCCCATTTAGATCGCTTGAGGTTCATTCAATGGAGTTGCCTTGGGAACATCACGAGGGAGCACTGGCCTGCATCGGTCATGACCCGTCACTGTCGTTGTACTTGCTTAAGCAACATCCGTGCACAAAGCGCCGGGATGAGATAGAGAATCTTATTCGTGTGCGTTTTGCTGAACAGTACGGCGCCAAAATTCAGCATTTCATGCCGTGTCTGCTGGGGCTTGAGGATCTCTCGGGGCAACTGCAGGCCGCCGTCGGTATTCGCGGGGCGGATGCTGGCGAGTTGTTCCTTGAGCGTTACCTGGACCGCCCGGTCGAGGAAGAGATTACCGCTCGTAACGGTCGTTACCTGCAGCGTCGCGAGATTGTCGAGGTCGGCAATCTCGCGACGCTGGGTGCCGGGCATGCGCGACTATTAATAGTGGCGCTGACGGATGTGCTGGTTGCTCTCGGTTTTCGCTGGGTGGCCTTTACCGGCACCGCGACCTTGCTCAACAGCTTTCAGCGCTTGGGCTTGAGCCCTTTGGCGCTGGGCCGCGCCGATCCTGCCTGCATGGGCGAGGATCTGAGCGACTGGGGCCGTTATTACGCGACCCGGCCGCAGGTGATGGTGGGCGATATTTATGCCGGCCATCAGCGTCTGCAGGCCATGGGGCTCTATCGGCGCCTGGGTTATCAGGCGCGCTATGCCGGTGAGGAGTTGGCTCATGTCTGCAGCGCTTGAGGCATTGCTGGCGAGCCTGGCTCAGCATGGCGAGCGTGTGGCTCTGGTGCAGGCGAATCAGCAATTGAGCTACAGGCAACTGCTGGACGAAATCGGTGCGCGCGCTCAGCGCTTGCATCGAGTTGGTGCGCAGCGCCTGGGTTTGGCCCTGGATAACGGCCTGGAATGGGTGCTTTGGGATTTGGCGACGCTGGTTGCCGGCGTCGTGTGTGTGCCGGTGCCCGGTTTCTTCTCGCCGGCTCAGCAGTGCCATGTGCTCGACAGCGCCGGGGTCGATAGCCTGATTGGTGCCGATAGCGCGGCTTTTGCTGCCCTGGGCTTCGTCGCGGTTGATGGGCAAATGGCTCGGCGCCGTTTGTCGGCGCGGGCCGAGTTGCCGGCGGGCACGGTAAAAATCACCTACACCTCCGGCACCACCGGGCAACCCAAGGGCGTGTGTCTGGACGCCGAGGTGCAGTTGGCCGTGGCGCGCAGCCTGTGGCAGGCCAGTCTGGTGTGCCAGGTCGAGCGGCATTTGTGCGTGCTGCCGTTGGCCACCTTGCTGGAGAACATCGCCGGGGTTTATGCGCCGCTGCTGGCCGGTGCGACCATCGAGCTGTTGCCGGTGGCTGAGGTGGGCCTCAAGGGCGCCAGTCAGTTTGATTTGCCGAGTTTCCTCGGCTGTCTGCATCGGGCGCGTCCCCACAGTCTTATCTTGCTGCCGCAGTTGCTGCTGGCGCTGGTGACGGCGGCTGAGCGGGGCATGCCGATAGCCGATTCCCTGCGTTTTGTCGCCGTCGGCGGCGGGCGCGTATCGGCCCAGTTGCTGGAACGTGCCGATGCCCTGGGGCTGCCGGTTTATGAGGGCTACGGCTTGTCCGAGTGCGCCTCGGTGGTGTGCCTGAATACCCCGCAGCAGCGCAAGCTGGGCACCGTCGGCACGCCGTTGCCCCATGTGCAGGTGCGCCTGGCCGCGGATGGCGAGGTGCTGGTCAAAGGCGCGCGCATGCGCGGTTACCTGGGCGAGCCGGCGCTGACGGATGAGTGGCTGGCAAGCGGCGATCTCGGTCATTTCGATGGCGCTTATCTGGTCTTGCATGGGCGTAAGAAGCGCCAGTTCATCACCGCCTTCGGTCGCAACGTCAACCCTGAATGGGTCGAGTCGGAGCTGGTTCAGCAGTTGCCCATCGCCCAGGCCTGGCTGTATGGCGAGGCGTTGCCGGCGAATGTGGCCGTGCTGGTGCCGCGCGTCTCTTCAGCAAGCGATGCCGAGCTGGCGGCGGCGGTGGCGCACGTCAATCAAACTCTGCCCGATTACGCCCGCGTACATCACTGGCTTCGCGGCGAGCAGGCGTTTAGCGAGGATAACGGCCTGGCCACCAGCAATGGTCGGCTGCGCCGTGGGGCATTACTGGAACATTACCAAGGAGCTTTAAATGCATTTTTTTGATCAGTTGCAAGCGCAAACCCAGGTTGAGCGCGAGTACCTGTTGAGCGCGCCGATCATTACCCAGGTCATGGCCGGCACCGTTAGCCCGGCCAGTTATCTGGCGTTTCTCGCTCAGGCCTATCACCACGTCAAGCATACGGTGCCGCTGTTGATGGCCTGTGGTGCGCGCTTGCCGGAGCGCCTGGAGTGGCTGCGCGAGGCGATCGCCGAATACATCGAGGAGGAGTACGGCCATCAGGAGTGGATTCTCAACGATATTCGCGCCTGTGGCGGCGATGCCGAGGCGGTGCGGGTGGAAACCCCCAACCTGGCGACCGAGCTGATGGTCAGCTACGTCTACGACCAGATCAATCGGGGCAACCCGGTGGGTTTCTTCGGCATGGTCAACGTGCTGGAGGGCACCAGTATTGCTCTGGCGACCCAGGCCGCCGGGATCATCAAGGGCGAGTTGGGCTTGCCGGCGCAGGCGTTCAGTTACCTGACCTCCCATGGCAGCCTGGATATCGAGCACATCGCCTTCTACGAGAAGCTGATGAATCGCCTGGACGAGCCGGCCGACAAGGCCGCCGTGGTACACACCGCCAAGGTGGTCTATCGCCTGTATGGCGACATGTTCCGCAGCCTGCCGTTGGCGGCCTGAGGAGGAATCATGCAGATAGCGGATTGTCGGGCGCTGATTACCGGCGCCAGCGGTGGCATTGGCCAGGCGTTGGTTGCGCGCCTGGCCCAGGGCGGCGCCAGGCTGTTGCTGGTGGGGCGGCAGTTGGCTGCGCTGGAGGACTTGGCGCAGCGTTTTCCCGATCAGATCGAGTTGGTCTGCGCGGACATCACCGAGGCCGGCGGGCGTGAGGCGGTGCTGGCGGCCGCGCGGCGTTTTGGCGGGCTGAACAGCTTGATCAATGCCGCCGGGGTCAATCGCTTCAGCTTGTTGGAGGCGCATGACGAGGCCGATATTGCCGCCCTGATCGGCGTGAATCTGACCGCCACCGTGCAGCTCACCCATCGCCTACTGCCGTTGTTGCGCCAGCAGGAGCGGGCGCTGCTGGTGACGCTGGAGAGATCGATCTGCACCTGGCTGATCCCGGCGTCGTACACCGGCAGATTGTCGGTTCCGGTGCGCAGGCCGACCGTCTCGACCATGCTGATCCGCGGCTTGACGGCCTCGCGGGCGACGACGCCGCCGAGGCCGGTGGCGACCACCGTCACGCGCAACTGGTCTTCCATGGTCTCGTCGAACACGGCGCCACAGATCACGGTGGCCTCGGGCGCTGTGTATTGGCGGATGGTGTTCATCACCTCCTTGTATTCCTTGAGGCCGAGCGTAGTGCTGGCAGTGATGTTCACCAGCACACCGCGCGCACCGGAAAGCTCGATGCCTTCCAGCAACGGCCTGGCCACCGCCTCCTCGGCCGCGACGCGGGCGCGATCGACGCCGGCGGCGACGGCGGAGCCCATCATGGCCTTGCCCATCTCGCCCATCACGGTGCGCACGTCCTCGAAGTCGACGTTGACCAGACCCGGCACGTTGATGATCTCGGCGATGCCGCCCACCGCGTTGCGCAGCACGTTGTCGGCCGCCTGGAAGGCTTCGAGCATGCTGACTTCGTCGCCCAGCACTTCCTCCAGCTTCTCATTGAGAATGACGATC
>DAITLT010000324.1:0-3858 GCA_036835505.1 Pseudomonas sp. | reverse complement strand
AGGCACTGCACGCCTTCGCGCAGGATGCCCGAGGGAATCAGGTGCAGTACGGTTTTCTCACCGTCGATCACCAAGGTGTGACCCGCGTTGTGACCGCCCTGATAGCGCACCACGGCAGCGGCGTGCTCAGTCAGCAGATCCACGATCTTGCCTTTGCCCTCATCACCCCATTGGGTGCCCAGGACGACGACATTCTTGCCCATAACACTTGTCCTCTTTACCGAAGCTCGATGCCGGCGCAGGCCGGCGGAAACAATTCAGGGCGCCAGGGGCGCCAACTGCCAACGTCCGTCACACACCTGCAGCAGGCGATCACAGCCCGCTGCGTGTGCCGCCGCCAGATCCTGCCCAGGCAATGCCTGCACCACGCGCACGCCTTCGCGGCGCAGGCGCTGCACGGCCTGCCACAGGTACAAATCATGACTGTCCGGGGCCCACACGCCCGCCGGCAATTCAACCGCCGCCATCTGCCCGCGATCGACCAGGGATTTCAGATCCGTGGAGAAACCGGTTGCCGGGCGCGCACGGCCAAAATCGGCGCCGATGTCGTCATAACGACCGCCCTGGGCGATCGACTGACCCGAGCCGGGCACGAAGGCGGCGAAAACCACCCCGGTGTGATAGTGATAACCGCGCAACTCGCCCAGGTCGAAATACAGCGGCAATTCGGGATAGCGCAGGCTGAGCATGTCGGCAATCGCCATCAGTTCATCCAGCGCCACATGCACTTCTTCCGGCGCATCCACCAGGCAGGCCTGAGCCAAGTCGAGCACATCGCGATCACCACACAACTCAGCCAGTGCGCGCAGCATCTTGCGCGGCTCGGCCGGCAGGTCGGCGGTCAAGGCCTCGACCTCGTCAATCGCCTTGCGCTGCAAGGCATCGAACAGTTGCTGCTCGAGCTCGCCACACAGGCCGGCGGCACGGGCCAGGCCGCGGTAGATACCGACGTGTCCCAGGTCCATGTGTACATCGGGCACCTGCGCCAGGGCCAGGGTGTCGAGCATCAGGCTGATCACCTCGACATCGCTGGCCGGGCTGGCATCGCCATATAACTCGGCGCCCAACTGGATCGGGCTGCGCGAGGTGCTCAAGGCCCGCGGCTGGGCATGCAGCACGCTGCCGGCGTAGCACAGCCGGCTCGGTGCCTCGCGGCGCAGGGTATGGGCATCGATGCGCGCGACCTGCGGGGTGATGTCGGCACGAAAGCCCATCAAGCGCCCGGAATTGGGATCAATGACTTTAAAGGTACGCAGATCGAGATCCTGACCCGCGCCCGTCAGCAGCGACTCCAGGTATTCGATATGCGGGGTGATGACCAGCTCGTAGCCCCAGTTCTGGAACAGATCCAGCACCTGCCGGCGCGCCGCTTCGATGCGCGCTGCTTCCGGCGGCAGGATTTCTTCGATGCCATCTGGCAGCAGCCAGCGGTCTACCGTTGCCATTTCGCTATTCCCCTCTCGACCTGGGCGGCAAGCCTTCAGTGAAGCAGATAAAGGAGGCTGGTCCCCAGCAGCATGCTGGCCAACCCCATTAGTCGCAGCTGCGTGTTACTCAGCCGTAATAGCTGAGCCAACGCCCCACGCCAACGCTGGGGACAAAGAAAGGGCAAGATGCCTTCAAGCACCAACAACAAACAAAATGCGATGCCAAGTTCTTGCCACATGCTTCCCACAGACGCAAAAAAGCCGGGATTTTCCCGGCTGGCTCATGATAACACGTTTTCTTCTGAGGTCACCCCGGCGGGCGCTGGGCGCCCGTCGGAGATGACGTCAAGGCTTGGCTTTTTCCAGGTAGCGGAAGAACTCGCTATCGGGATCAAGCACCAGCACATCGCTCTTGTTGGCAAAGCTTTCGCGGTAGGCCCGCAGGCTGCGATAGAAGGCGTAGAACTCCTGATCCATGCCATAGGCCTTGGCGTAAATCGCCGCCGCCAGGGCATCGCCATCACCACGCGCCTCTTCCGAACTGCGATACGCCTCGGCCAGCAACACCCGCCGCTGGCGATCGGCGTCGGCCCGGATGCCCTCGGCCAGCTCCTTGCCCTTGGCGCGATGCTCGCGGGCCTCACGCTCACGCTCGGTGCTCATCCGCTCAAACACGCTGCGGTTGACTTCCTTGGGCAGGTCGATGGCCTTGACCCGCACATCAACCACTTCGATGCCCAACTCCTTCATCGCCAGCTTGTTGAGCAAGGCGGTGATGTCGGCCATCAGCGCATCACGCTCACCGGACACCACTTCATGCAGGGTGCGCTTACCGAACTGGTCACGCAGGCCAGACTCCAGACGGCGCGACAAACGCTCGTCGGCAATCTGCTTGAGGCCCGAGGTCGCGGTGTAGTACCGCTCGGCATCGGCCACTCGCCACTTGGCATAGGCATCCACCATCACCGCTTTCTTCTCCAGGGTCAGAAAGCGCTGGGTTGGCGAGTCCAGGGTCAGCAAGCGTGCTTCAAACTTGCGCACCTGGTTGATGTACGGGTACTTCATATGCAGGCCTGGCTGTACATCGGCCTGCACGATCCGACCGAACTGCAGCAATACGGCCTTTTCCGTCTGCGCCACGATGTAGAAGCTGTTCCAGGCCAACACCGCCAGGATCACGCCCCCCACCAGGGCCATCAGTGATTTATTACTCATCAACGGCTCTCCCGTGAACGCAGATCTCGCTGCTCCAGGTTGCCCACCACGCGCGTTTCGGGATTACCGCCCGACGCCGTCGTGACAGGGGCCGAACTGGCGCCACGGCCATCAATCATCTTATCCAGCGGCAGATAGAGCAGGTTGTTCTGCCCCTTGTCGCCGGTTACCAGCACCTTGCTGGTATTGCTGAAGACTTCCTGCATGGTGTCCAGATACAGACGCTGGCGCGTGATCTCGGGCGCCTTGCGGTACTCGGCGACCAGCTTGGTAAAGCGATCCGCCTCACCCTTGGCGCGGGAAACCACTTCATCGCGATAGCCGTTGGCATCCTCAAGAATCCGCTGCGACTGCCCGCGAGCTTCCGGCACTACGCCATTGGCATAGGTTTCCGCCTGATTTTTCTCGCGCTGCTCGTCTTCACGGGCGCGGATCACGTCGTCAAAGGCTTCCTGCACCTCGCGTGGCGCGGCAGCGTTCTGCACGTTCACCTGGGTCACGGTGATACCAGTGCCATAGGCATCCAGGAAGCGCTGTAGACGCTCCTTGATTTCGCTGGCCATCAGCTCGCGGCCCTCGGTCAGCACCTGGTCCATTTCGGTGGAGCCAACCACATGGCGCAGGGCGCTCTCGGTGGCCTGCTGCAGGCTGATCTCGGGCTGATCGACGTTGAGCACGAAGTCTTTCAGGTTGCTGATCTTGTACTGCACGGTCAGCGGCACCTCGACGATGTTCTCGTCCTTGGTCAGCATCTGCCCTTGCTTGGTGTAGGAACGTTCACGGGTAACGTTTTCCTGGTACTTCTTGTCGAACGGCGGCAGGTAGATATGCAAACCATCGCCTTCGGTCGTGTGGTATTTGCCCAGCCGCAAGATCACTGCCTGCTCCTGGGCATCCACGGTGTACACCGCGCTGAATAGCCAAAACACGGCAGCCACCGCCACGCCGATGCCGAGCAGGGCAAAACCGCCGGCACCGCCACCCTCGTCAGCGCCACGTTTTTTACCGCCACCGAACAGCCCATTGAGGCTTTCTTGTAGCTTGCGGAAGGCCTCGTCGAGATCAGGCGGGCCCTTGCGATCACCGCCTTTGCGGCCGCCCCAGGGATCCTGATTGTTCGAGTTGCCACCCGGCTCATTCCAAGCCATAGCGCTCTCCATACTGATAAAGCCAAGACGCACCCACGGCGCGCCCGCCCATGCTACCGAATGCCCAC
>DAITLT010000323.1:0-3862 GCA_036835505.1 Pseudomonas sp. | reverse complement strand
CGTCTGGCTGCGGGGTTTTGGCCAGGGCCGGGCCCTTGGGTAGAGCGGCCGAGACCTGCGCGCTGATGGCTTCGGCCTCGCTGCGGCTGAGGTCGCCGACCACCGCGATCACCGCATTGCTGGCGGTGTAGGCCTTGGCGTGGAAGGCGCGCAGTTGTTCGAGGGTGATGGCCGGGATCGACTGGGCGTTGCCATCGCTGGAGTGGGCGTAGGGATGGCTGCCGTAGAGCGCTTCGAACAGGGCAATGCCAGCCAGCTTGCCGGGGTTCTGCTTCTGGTATTCGAAGCCGGCCAGCAGTTGGTTCTGGATGCGTGCCAGGGAGTCCGCCGGGAAGTTCGGTGCGCCGAGCACTTGAGTAAACAGTGCCAGGGCCGGCTCGCGCAGCTCGCGCTGGCTGAGGCTGCGCAGGCTGACGACGGCCATGTCGCGGTAAGCGCCGTTGCCGAAGTGGGCGCCGAGGCCTTCGAAACCTTCGGCGATGGCGCCGACATCTTTGCCGGCAACGCCTTCATTGAGCATGGCGTTGGTCAGCATGGCCAGGCCGGGCACGGCGCCGTCCTGGCTGCTGCCGGCGGCGAAGGTCAGGCGCAGATCAAACATCGGCAGTTGCGGCGCGGCGACAAACAGCACCTTGGCGCCTTCGGCGGTTGTCCAGGTTTGGATATCCAGGGCGCGGCGGGCCGGTGCCTGGCCGTCGAGGGCGGCCAGGGATTCCAGCACCGGTGAGGTGGCTGCGCCCGGCGCCGTGGGTTCACTGGTGGAGGGGCTCTGCATGGCCACCAGCAGGCCGAGCAAGATCAGCAGGGTCAGGACGATCAGGCCCAGCACCCCATAGCGCATACCGTTACGCTCAGTCATGGCGGGTGTCCTCGGGGAGAATATGGGCAACGCTCAAGCGCTCGCGGGTGAAGTAGGTCTGTGCCGCCTGCTGGATGTCGCTGGGGGTGACGGCGCTCAGTTCGGCCAGCTCCGCGTCCATCAACTGCCAGGACAGGCCGACGGTTTCCAGTTGGCCAATGGTGGTGGCCTGGCTGGTGATCGAGTCGCGCTCATAGACCAGGCCGGCGATCACCTGGGCACGCACGCGCGCCAGTTCCTCGGCGCTCGGCGGGGTGGTTTTCAGGTCGTCCAGTTGGCGCCAGAGGCCGGCTTCGACCTCGGCCAAGGTTTTACCTTTTTGCACGTTGGGTGTGGCACTGAGAACGAACAGGCTGTCACCACGGGTGTAGGCGTCGTAGCTGGAACCGGCCCCAGAGACCAGTTCTTCGCCGCGTTCCAGGCGGCTCGGCAGGCGTGCGCTGTAGCCGCCATCGAGCAGGGCGCCGATCAGGCGCAGGGCATGCACCTCGCGCGGGTTCTTGCTGGTGGCCAGGCCGGGCACGTTGAAGCCCATCATCAGGCTCGGCAGTTGGGTCGGCAGATGCAGGGTCAGCAGGCGCTGACCGGGGGTGCTCAGTTCCAGGGGGATTTGCGCCTGGGGCAGCGGCCGTTGGGCGATGCTGCCGAAGTAGCGCTGGGCCAGGGCGTGGACCTCGCTGGGCACGACGTCACCGACCACCACCAGGGTGGCGTTGTTGGGCACGTACCAGGTTTCGTACCAGGCGCGCAGCTCCTCGACCGTCATGCGTTCGAGGTCAGCCATCCAGCCGATGGTCGGGGTGTGGTAGCCGCTGGCGGGGAAGGCCAGGGCCTGGAAGCGCTCATAGGCCTTGGCCGAGGGGTTGTCCTCGGTGCGCAGGCGGCGTTCTTCCTTGATCACCTCGATCTCGCGCTTAAATTCTTCCGGCGGCAGGCGCAGGCTGGCCAGGCGGTCGGCCTCCAGCTCGAAGGCGACGCTCAGGCGGTCGCTGGCCAGCACCTGGTAATAGGCGGTGTAGTCGTCGCTGGTGAAGGCGTTTTCTTCCGCGCCCAGTTCGCGCAGCACCCGTGAGGATTCGCCGGGGCCGAGCTTGGCGCTGCCCTTGAACATCATGTGTTCGAGGGCGTGGGACAGGCCGGTCTTGCCCGGCGTCTCATAGCTGGAGCCGACCTTGTACCAAAGCTGGGAGACCACCACCGGGGCGCGGTGATCCTCGCGCACGATCAGCTTGAGGCCGTTGTCCAGACGAAATTCATGGGTGGCGGGGGCGCTGCTGGCGCCGGCCAGTGACGGCAGGCACAGGGCCAGCAACAGCAGGCCGGCGGCGCTGCGAGTAAGTGACTTCATCGAATTAGTTGACCTGTCAGACGGCCCGCGTGGCCTTAGCGTCGGCGGGTGAGGAGGTGCTAGGATACGCATCCGTTTTATTGGCGACCACGACCAGCACCTGGATAAGCCGATTTTGTCTGCCCAACGCCGATTTTGCCGGTGTTATGGGGTGATTCGAACTGTCCAGTGGCCGTGTTGCGCTTCCTTGAGATACCCGTGCCTCATGTTTGGTTCCGACGACGACAAGAAGACTCCGGGCGACGCCGGCGAGAAGAAAAGCCTGTTCGGCTGGATGCGTAAAAAGCCCCAGGGCGAGCCCCCAGCCGTTCAAGCGCCGGCTACCCCTAGCGCCGCGCCCTTGCCGGCCGCGCCTACGGCCGAAGCTGCAGACCAGGCTGTGCCGCAGCCAGTGACTGCCGTTAGCGTTGCGGCGGTGGTTGAAACAGTGGCTGAGCCTGTTGCGCCTAGCGTTGCCCCGCTGGACAGTGCTGCGCCATCACCGATTGCGCCAGCGCCGGTTGAGCCGGCGGCCAAGCCCGGTTTCTTTGCCCGCTTCAAGGCCGCTCCCGCGGTAGCGACAACGCCCGTAGCAGCCCCTGCGCCGATCAGCGCAGCGCCAGCCGAGCCGGCTGCGCAGGCGGTTATTCCTGAGGTGGCGACCGTCGAGACGGCGGTCGTTACGCCGGCAGCGGTTGAGCCTGTGGTTGAGGCTCCGGCAGTGCCGTCTGAACTGCCTATGGCGCTGGTGGTTGAAGCGCCTGTTGCGGCGCCCGCCGTCGTCCAGCCTGAAACGCCCGCAGAAGCCGCGACCAAGCCTGGTTTCTTCGCCCGTCTATTGCCCGGCGCGGCGCCTGCTGCCGGCGAGAGCGCGACAACCGCCGCCGCGGCCCCGGTTGCTGCGCCTGTGGCAGAAGCCGCCGCCGTGGTCAGTGCCGCAGAGCAAAAAGCCAGCTTCTTTGCCCGTCTCAAGCAGGGCTTGTCGAAGACCAGTGCCAGCCTCGGTGAGGGCATGGCCAGTCTGTTTCTCGGCAAGAAGGTCATCGACGACGACCTGCTGGACGAGATCGAAACCCGTCTGCTGACCGCCGACGTTGGCGTCGAAGCGACCACGGCCATCGTGCAAAGCCTGACCAAACGCGTGGCGCGAAAAGAGCTGGCCGACAGCGGTGCTCTGTACAAGGCGCTGCAGGAAGAACTGGCGGCGCTGCTGCGGCCGGTGGAAAAACCGTTGCAGATCAACGCGGCCAACAAGCCGTTCGTGATTCTGGTGGTTGGCGTCAACGGCGCCGGCAAGACCACCACCATCGGCAAGCTGGCCAAGAAGCTGCAGTTGGAAGGCAAGAAAGTCATGCTGGCCGCCGGCGACACCTTCCGCGCCGCCGCCGTCGAGCAGTTGCAGGTGTGGGGCGAGCGCAACCAGATTGCGGTGATCGCCCAGCACACCGGTGCCGACTCGGCTTCGGTGATCTTCGATGCGGTGCAGGCCGCCACTGCGCGCGGCATGGATGTGCTGATCGCCGATACCGCCGGGCGCCTGCACACCAAAGACAACCTGATGGAAGAGTTGAAGAAGGTTCGTCGGGTGATCGGCAAGCTGGACGACACGGCGCCCCACGAGGTGCTGCTGGTGCTGGACGCCGGCACCGGGCAGAACGCCATCAACCAGGCCAAGC
>DAITLT010000322.1:0-3885 GCA_036835505.1 Pseudomonas sp. | reverse complement strand
GGGCCATCAGCATTTCCAGCGCCCGCTGCGGCGCCAGGTAGTTGACCAGCACGCAGAGCAAGGTGATCAGCGCCGACACGCCAATCGCCAGCACCGGCACACCACGGCGATTTACCTTGAGAAAGGCCTTGGGCGCATCGCCCTGCTCGGCCAAACCGAAGAGCATGCGGCTGTTGCAATACACGCCGCTGTTGTAGACCGACAACGCCGCGGTGAGCACCACGAAGTTGAGCAAGTGAGCCGCCGTATCACTGCCCAGCAGGGAGAAAATCTGCACGAAGGGGCTGCCGCTGTACGGATCGCCAGCGCTATTTAGGGTTTCCAGCAGCTTGTCCCACGGATAGAGCATCAGCAGCACACTCAAGGCGCCGATGTAGAAAATCAGAATCCGCCAGATCACCTGATTGATCGCCTTGGGAATCACCTTCTTCGGCTCTTCGGCCTCGGCGGCGGTAATCCCCACCAGCTCCAGGCCACCGAAAGAAAACATGATGATCGCCAGCACCATCACCAGGCCTTCCAGGCCATTGGGGAAGAAGCCACCATGGCTCCACAGGTTGCTCACCGCCGCCTGCTCGCCGCCGGTACCGCTAACCAGCAGGAACACGCCGAGCAGGATCATGCCGATGATCGCCACCACCTTGACTAGGGCAAACCAGAACTCGGTCTCACCGAAGACTTTTACGCTGGTCAGGTTAAGCAGGTTGATCAGCACGAAAAATGCTGCCGCCGAAACCCAGGTGGGGATCTCCGGCCACCAGAACTGCACGTACTTGCCCACTGCCGTAAGCTCGGCCATGCCTACCAGCACATACAGCACCCAATAGTTCCAGCCCGAGAGAAAGCCCGCATAGCCGCCGAAATACTTGTGCGCAAAGTGGCTGAACGAGCCTGCCACCGGCTCCTCGACAATCATCTCGCCGAGCTGACGCATGATCAAAAAGGCAATAAAGCCGGCAATCGCATAACCGAGGATCATCGACGGCCCGGCGGATTTCAGCACCCCGGCCGAGCCGAGGAACAACCCGGTACCAATCGCCCCACCCAGGGCAATCAGCTGGATATGGCGGTTTTGCAAACCCCGTTTGAGTTCACCCGTGTGCAGCGGCTGATTCATTGTTACTGCCTCATCGCGACGACGCGCCTGGCGTGTGCGTAGTGGTCAACCTCTGCGCGGGATCGCCGCCTCAAGGTTGCATGAACGAAAAACGGCAGCTGCAGCTGCCGTTTGTTTGACCTATCGAACAGTTTAACGCGAGCCGGGCAGTCGGGAACAGACCCCAGCGGGCCGACCTCGGCACAGAACTCAAAGTGGTAGCGGCAAGCGATCGGCTACGCCATTACGCCACTTGATCCAGACATGCACGGGAATCCCGGCCAGCAGCAACAAAGTGCCGAGGAAGACCGTTTGCGCACCGGCGCCATAGATCGCCCAAAGGCTATAGATAAAACCCAGCGCCCCGAGCAGGGCCACTTTAAACAGGGCAGCGCCCTGCAACCCGGCGCGGCCCTTGAGGCGAATCATCAGCTCGGCCATGGAGCAAAACGTGTAAGGCACCAGGCTGGCCATCACCGCCAGCAAAATAATGGTATTGAACGCCCCGACCAGCCCACCGCTGAAATTCATCAACACCAGCAGGGTCGCCAACAGGTTGGACAGCAGCAGCGCATTGGCCGGCGTACCGAAGCGCGACAGGCGCCCCAGGCTCGTCGGGAAGACCCGATCCTGGGCCGCCCCATAAGGCACCTGGCCGGTCAGCAGGGTGAAGCCATTGAGCGTACCAAAGGTGGCAATCACCGCCCCGAGCGCCACCAGCAAACCGCCCATTTCACCCCACATCTGCCGCGCCACATCGGCCAGCGGCGCGCTGGAGGCGGCCAATTGCGCGGCCGGCAGCACACCGATGGCCACCGCCGAGACGCCGATATACACCGCCGCCGCCAGCAGCACGCCAAACAACGTCGCCCGCGCAATGGTCTTCTCCGGCTCAACCACCTCGCCTGCCGGCACCGTGGCCGACTCCAGCCTCAGATAGGCCCACAGCGTCACGGTGGCCGCCGCCGAAATCGCCGCCAGGTCCGACTGTTCACTCAGGTTAAGGGTCGCGTAGTGGCTGCCATCCACCCACCACCAGCCACACACCGCGATCAACAGCAGCGGTAGCAACTTCAAGACGGTGGTCAGCACCTGCACCGCGCCGGCCTCCTTGACCCCGCGAATATTGATCAGGGTCACCAGCCAGATGGCCACCAGCGCCACCAACAGGCTGTAGCTGGAGGACGCGCCAATCAGCGGGAAGACAAAGCCGACATACCCGGCCAGGGCCACCGCCACCGCCGCATTGCCGGTCCACAGGGTTATCCAGTAACCCCAGGCAATCAGAAACCCGGCAAACTCGCCATAGCCCGCCTCGGTATAGGCATAGGGCCCGCCGGTCTTGCTCACCAAGCGCGCCAAGCGACCGAAGATAATGGCCAGCACCAGCGCCCCCAGCGAGGTGAGCAACCAGCCACCCAGGGCAATCGGCCCGAACGGCGCCAGCGAGGCCGGCAACAGAAAGATCCCCGAACCGACCATATTGCCCACCACCAGGGCGGTGCAGGCGAGCAGACCGAGGCCTTTGCGAGAGGAGCTGGTGGGCGCATCCATGGGCAGAATTCCTTGTGACAGTGGGCAACAAAAAGACCGCTTGCCGAATAAATCCAGCGCAGGCTGGCGCCGCGTCTATCCGCGCCCCGGCAACAACATGCCTTATTTGCCCGCGGACGGCACGGAATAACGCTGAATGATCCGAGCCAGCGTGCCGTTCGCGCGCAGCCGGCCAATCGCGGCATTCAAGGGCCCCAGCAACTCGGCACGCGAACGGTGCAGACGCATGCGCAGCTCGGAGCGATTGACCAGCGGCCCCTGCTCAATCTGCGCTGGCTGCGCCTTGATTTGAGGGTGATTGGCCAGAATATAAGCCAGCTCAAGACGGTCGATGATGCCGCCCTCGGCACGCCCGCGAGTCACGCTGTAAAGCAGCGCGATGCTGTCCGGGCTGTCGCTGCGGGTGAAGTATTGGCTGCCGGCATAGCCATAACCACGCACAGTGGACAGGGTTCGACCCTGCAAATCCTGCAGCCGGGCAAAGGCAAAGGCACGCCCCGGCGGAAAAATCAGCACCTCCTCGGCGCTCAACACCGGGTCACTCCACAGCGACACCTCGGCCTGCTCGGGCGCACTGCGCCAGGCCATGCTCACGCAGCATTCAAGCTGCACCACGGCGTCGCGAAAATGCTTCTGCGCGCGCAGAGGCGGCTGCGCAATCTCGCCCTCAAGAACCACGCCAGGCAGATCAAGGGCCTGCATAACATCATTGAAAATGCCACTGACCTGCCCGTTACGGACAATCCAATAGGGCTCCCAGCTCTCGTTGGTCACCGCATACCTAAGCGTGTCGGCCACCCCCAGCAACGGCAGGAGCAACAGCACCACCCCACAACCCCAGCGACCCACCGGACACCTCCCTATCCCCTGCTTGCACATGCCTGACAACCGACCCAGGGCACAAGGTTAACGCCAATCCACCCAACAAAGCATTAAGGGGTCAGAAAGCATTAAGGGGTCAGAGTCCCCCGCTGTCAGGCTAGTTGTCGCCTGAGCTGATTTATCAAAACGATAGATCGGGGGCGTCAAAGAGAGCTGCAATGTCGAGCTATTCACCTGAGCGTAAAGCTGCCCTTATCAACAAATTACTGCCGCCGCAAAACATGTCCGTGGCCGAGTTGTCGCGTCAAGAAGGCATCTCCCAGGCCACCCTGTATGCTTGGCGCACCAAGCTCAAAGCAGCATTAAGGGGTCAGAGTCCCCCGCTGTCAGGCTAGTTGTCGCCTGAGCTGATT
>DAITLT010000321.1:0-3903 GCA_036835505.1 Pseudomonas sp. | reverse complement strand
CGGATAAGGAGGCCTATTGATGGAACACTACATCAGCTTGTTCGTGAAGGCGGTGTTCGTCGAGAACATGGCTCTGGCCTTCTTCCTTGGCATGTGTACTTTTATCGCCATCTCCAAGAAGGTGGAAACGGCGATTGGTCTGGGTGTGGCGGTGATCGTGGTGCAAGCCATCACCATCCCGGCCAACAACCTGCTGTACACCTACCTGCTCAAGGACGGCGCCCTGGCTTGGGCCGGTTTGCCCGAGGTCGATCTGTCGTTCCTCGGCCTGCTCAGCTATATCGGTGTGATTGCCGCCATCGTGCAGATCCTGGAAATGCTCCTGGATAAGTACGTGCCCTCGCTCTACAACGCCCTGGGCGTGTTCCTGCCACTGATCACGGTGAACTGCGCGATCATGGCCGGCTCGCTGTTTATGGTCGAGCGCGACTACAACCTCGGCGAAAGCGTGGTCTACGGTGTCGGTTCGGGCTTGTCCTGGGCGTTGGCGATTGCCTTGCTGGCCGGCATCCGCGAGAAGCTCAAATACAGTGATGTGCCCGAAGGCCTGCAGGGCCTGGGCATTACCTTCATCACCATCGGTCTGATGTCGCTGGGGTTTATGTCCTTTTCCGGCGTGCAACTCTAAGGAGCCATGTGTGATCAATTTTGAAATCTTCCTGGCTATCGGTATGTTCACCGCCATCGTCCTTGGCTTGGTGGTGATCATCCTCGCCGCGCGGGCCAAGCTGGTGTCCAGCGGCGACGTGAATATCGTCATCAATGGCGAGCGCACCCTCACCGTACCGGCCGGCGGCAAACTGCTGCAGACCCTGGCGGCGAACAACGTGTTCCTGTCCTCCGCCTGTGGCGGCGGCGGCACCTGCGCTCAGTGCAAGTGCATCGTCGAAAGCGGTGGCGGCGAGATGCTGCCCACCGAGGAGGCCAACTTCACCAAGCGCGAGGCCCGCGAAGGCTGGCGTCTGTCCTGTCAGACCCCGGTTAAGCAGGACATGCACATCGAGGTGGAAGAATCGGTGTTCGGCGTGAAGAAGTGGGAATGCACGGTGGAGTCCAATCCCAACGTCGCCACCTTTATCAAGGAACTGACCCTGCGCCTGCCCGATGGCGAGAGCGTGGACTTCCGCGCCGGCGGTTATGTGCAGCTCGAGTGCCCGCCCCATGAGGTGCATTACAAGGACTTCGACATCCAGCCCGAATACCGTGGCGACTGGGACAAGTTCAACCAGTGGAAGTACGTGTCCAAGGTCGATGAGACGGTGATCCGCGCCTACTCGATGGCCAACTACCCGGATGAGAAGGGCATCGTCAAATTCAACATCCGCATCGCCTCGCCACCGCCGGGCAAGGACCATTTGCCGCCGGGCAAGATGTCGTCCTGGGTGTTCAACTTGAAGCCCGGCGACAAGGTCACCGTGTACGGCCCGTTCGGCGAGTTCTTCGCCAAGGACACCGATGCCGAGATGGTCTTTATTGGTGGCGGTGCCGGCATGGCGCCGATGCGCTCGCACATCTTCGACCTGCTCAAACGCCTGGGTTCCAAGCGCAAGATCAGCTTCTGGTACGGCGCACGCTCGATGCGTGAGGCCTTCTATGTTGAGGAGTACGACCAGCTGCAAGCGGAGAACCCGAACTTCCAGTGGCACCTGGCGCTGTCCGACCCGCAGCCGGAAGATAACTGGACCGGCCTCAAGGGCTTTATCCATAACGTGCTGTTCGAGAACTACCTGAAGGATCATCCGGCGCCGGAGGACTGCGAGTTCTACATGTGCGGCCCGCCGATGATGAACGCCGCCGTGGTGAAGATGCTGCTGGACCTGGGGGTTGAGCGCGAGAATATCCTGCTGGACGATTTCGGTGGTTAATTTGCGCTGGCTGTTGGTTGTGCTGTTGAGTAGCGTCGGTCTGCTGGGTTGCAGCGAGCAGGTCGAGGAGTTTGCCGGCCCGACCATGGGCAGCCGTTACTCGGTCAAGTATCTGCGCAACAGCGCCGGGCCGTCCCTGGCCGAAGCCCAGGCGGCGACTGAGGCGATCCTGGCCGAGGTCGATGAGCAATTGTCGACCTACCGCAGCGACTCGCTGATCAGTCGCTTCAACGCGCTGCCGGCCCACAGTTGCCAGGCCATGCCTGAGTCGCTGCTGGAGCTGGTGCGCTTCGGCGAGCAACTGTCGCTGCAAAGCGCCGGCGCCTTCGACCTGACCCTGGAGCCCTTGCTCAACCTCTGGGGCTTTGGCCCGCAAGCGCGTACTGAGCAGGTGCCCAGCGCCGAGCAGATCGCTCAGGCGCGAGAGCGGGTGGGCCATCGGCATCTGCATATCAACGGCCGGCAACTGTGCAAGGACGTGGCCTTGATGGTCGACTTCAACAGCATTGCCGCCGGCTATGCGGTTGATCGGATCGGCGCACGTCTGGCGCAATTGGGGGTGAGCAGTTACCTAGTGGAAGTCACCGGTGAGCTCAAGGCCCAGGGCCGCAAGGCCGATGGTTCGCCCTGGCGCGTGGCCATCGAGGCGCCGCTGGATGATCAGCAGGTGGCGCACCGGGTCATCACCCTGGATGGCGAGGGGATTTCCACCTCGGGCGACTACCACAATTATTTCGAGCGTGATGGCCGCCGCTATTCCCACACCCTGGACCCGCAAACCGGCGCGCCTATTACCCACACCCTGGCCCAGGTCAGCGTGGTGGACGCCTCGGTGCAGCGTGCCGACGGCTTGTCGACCCTGTTGATGGTGCTGGGGCCGGAGCGCGGCTTGGCGTTTGCCGAGCGCGAAGGCATCAAGGCGTTGTTTGTGAGCCGTGGCGAGCAAGGCTTCGTCAGTCAAAGCAGCAGCGCATTGCAACACTGGCTGGCCAAAGGAGAGCAACCATGACCTGGCTACTGGTATTTGTTGGCATGTTGTTGGTGGTGCTGGGCATGGCCGTCGGGGTGATCTTCGGGCGTAAACCGATTGCCGGTTCCTGTGGCGGTATCGCCAATCTAGGCATCGAGAAAGAGTGCTCGATCTGCGGTGGCGTGCGGGAAAAATGCGAAGAAGTGCAGCGCGAGCAAAATGTAGTGCCGGCAAAGCTCGCCTACGACGCGACCAAGCGCTAATGTTCAGCGCCATGAGTGGCAGCTAAGCTGCTGTCAGGATTGTAAATACTTCGGCTTATGGCCGCAGTTATGGCGGGCCCCAGAGCGGCGCGCGGACAGTTATCGAGGAGTAAGCATGGCGGTCTACAACTACGACGTGGTGGTGCTGGGTTCCGGCCCGGCAGGCGAGGGGGCGGCCATGAATGCGTCCAAGGCCGGGCGCAAGGTGGCGGTGGTTGATGATCGGCGCCTGGTGGGCGGCAACTGCACGCACCTCGGCACTATCCCGTCCAAGGCCCTGCGTCACTCGGTTCGGCAGATCATGCAGTACAACACCAATCCGTTGTTTCGCCAGATCGGCGAGCCACGCTGGTTCTCCTTTCCCGATGTGCTGAAAAGTGCCGAGCGGGTGATCGCCAAGCAGGTCACCTCGCGCACCGGCTACTACGCACGCAATCGTATCGACGTGTTCTTCGGCTCGGCCAGCTTTGCCGATGCCCAGACCATCAATGTGGTCTGCCCCAATGGGGTGGTGGAAACCATGGTCGCCAAACAGGTGGTGATTGCCACCGGCTCGCGCCCGTATCGCCCGCTGGATGCGGACTTCACTCATCCGCGGGTGTATGACAGCGACACCATCCTCGGCCTCAGCCACACCCCGCGACGCCTGATCATCTACGGCGCCGGGGTGATCGGCTGTGAGTACGCCTCGATTTTCAGTGGCCTGGGCGTGCTGGTCGATTTGATCGACAACCGTGACCAGTTGCTCAGCTTCCTCGATAGTGAGATTTCCCAGGCGCTCAGTTATCACCTGAGCAACAACAAC
>DAITLT010000320.1:0-3912 GCA_036835505.1 Pseudomonas sp. | reverse complement strand
CGCAGCTATGAGGCGGTAATCCGCGTCAACAGCCAATCCGGCAAGGGCGGCATCACCTTCCTGTTGGAGCAGGAATACGGCATCAGCCTGCCGCGGCGCATGCAGATCGAATTCAGTCAGGTGGTGCAGAAGGAAACCGACCGCCTCGGCCTGGAAATGAGCGCCGAGCAGATCTACAGCCTGCTGGAGCGTGAATACCTGCACGCCACCACGCCTTACGCCCTGAAAGGCCATCGCCTGCAGGAAGAAAACTCTACCTGCGCGATTGACGTTGAGGTCAGCAGCGACGGCGCCAGCCAACACTGGCGCGGCATCGGCAAGGGTCCGCTGGAAGCCCTGGTGGCCGGCCTGCCGGTGGGCGTGGAGATCGTTAACTACGCCGAGCACGCCATCGGCGCGGGGACCCACGCCAAGGCTGCCGCCTATATCGAACTGCGCGTGAACGGTGGCCGCGCCCTGCACGGCGTGGGCATCGACGAGAACCTCACCACGGCGAGCTTCCGCGCCCTGTTCAGCGCCCTCAACCGGGCCCTGGGACAGGCCGCCGAACAAGCGGCCTGAGCGGCATCAAGATGACCGCCTGCCCAGGCGGTCATCGTCATCCGCGCAACTGCCCCGCCACATAACGCGCCGTCATCTGCAGTGCCGCAGGCAAATCCGGCCAGGTCAGCTGATGCTTGCGCGCCAACGCCTGAGTAGCGGCGGTATCGAAGCGCGTGGTCTGGATAAAATCCAGCGACTCGGCATCGGTACGCAAAAGCCGCTGCGCCCCTGGAATTTTCAGCAGCACGCGCAGCACTGCAATCGGCACATGGCGCTGTGGCGCCTTGACCGCCAACGCCTCGGCCAACACCTGCAGCAGGCCGTGCAAGTTTGGCGTGCGCTCATCCAAGGCCAGCACCTGACGCCCGGCCTGCTCCGGGTCGAAGGCTGCAGCCACCATTAACGCCACGAGAAAATCCACGCTGACCAGCGGCAACCAGTGGGCGGCCGAGCCGGGAATGGCGCCGAGCTTGCCGGCGCTCAGATTGCCGATCAACTGCGCCAGCGGCTGGGCAGCCAGCAGATGACCGCTCTGACTATGCCCGCAGACAGTGGCCGGATGGACGATGGTCAGCTCGCCGCCCAGCGCCTGCATGCGCGCCAACACCTGAAAATGCGCCTCCAGCTTACTGCCCTCATAACCACCCACCCGGCGATACACGGCTGGCCAATCGGTACGCTGCGGCTGTTGCAGATCGACGCCGACACGGCGCAGATGGTCGTGGTTTTCCAGCATATAACCGCCCACCATCAGCAACCGACTGCCCTGCCCGGCCGCCAACTCTGCCACCTGCAAGGCGCCAGCGACATTCACCGCGCGGGCCTGCTCAATCGTCAGCCCCCAGGCGAACTGCGCGCCGAGGTGAAACACCACCGCGGCGCGAGCCACCTGCTGCCGGGCCGCCTGGTCCAGGCCCAACTGCGCATGGCGCAGATCACCCGCCACGCCACGCAACAAACGGCCATTACCGCCCAATTGCTCGACCGCATGCTGCAACTGCGGCAACGTCTGCGGCTGACGCAGCAACACGCTAACGGGGTGACCCTGACGGGTTAATCGGGCCAGCAGGTGCTGGCCAATAAAACCGCTGCCACCGGTGACAAAACATTCTGCGTGCATGCTGAAGCTCCTGAGTAATGGGCAACAGCAGGCTAAACTGTTGAGGGCACTCGACAGTCAAGAAGCAAATGACATGCGCATCGGCGAACTGGAACGGCACAGCGGCGCCAGCCGCCACACCCTGCGTTACTACGAAAGCGTCGGCCTGATCAGCGCCCAACGCCAGGGCAATAACTACCGTGACTACAGTGCGCAAACCGTCAAAGACCTGAGTTTTATTCAGCAGGCCCAGGGCATGGGTTTCTCCCTGGCGGAGATCGGCGAGATCCTCCAGGCCCAGCGCAACCAGCAACTGGACTGTGCCCAAGGGGCGCTGCTGGTCACCCGCAAGCTGAGCGAGGTCGAAGAGAAAATCGCCAACCTGCAAGAACTGCGGCGTTTTCTGCACAACGAGAAAACCCGCCTGGAGGCCAGCGCAGCGGCCCAGTTGGCACTGACCAGCAGCACCGCGAGTTAAATCAGGCCATCAACGACAGTCGCGCAGCACGTCCAACACTCACTCGCCCTGCTGCTGCCAGTGGCTGCGGCCCCACTCGCACATGGCCGCCAACACCGGCTGCAAGGTGGCACCGTGTTCGGTCACGCAATACTCGACCCGTGGCGGCACCTCGGCAAATACCGTGCGAGTCAGCACGCCGACCCGCTCCAGATCGCGCAACTGCTGGGTCAGCATCTTCTCGGTGATGTCTGGCACCAGGCGCTTGAGTTCGGAAAAGCGCAGCGGCCCCTGCAGCAGGTGATAAACCAGCAGCGACTTCCACTTGCCACCGATCACCTCCAGAGTCAGCTCCACCGGAGTGTTATAAACCTTGTCGCCATCGACCAGACGCTTGTCGCTAGCGACGCACTGAGTTGTTTCGCTCATTTAGATTACCAAAAGGTAAGTGACTGCCCTTATCGTACGTACTTCCCAAAAAGATTGCCACGCGCATAATGGCCGTCATGGCTCATATCAGCCACTTCGACGACCTTGATGGAGGTTCTATGACGATTAAACACCTGCTCACGCCGCTGCAACTCGGCGCCCTGACCCTGCCCAACCGCCTGGTGATGGCACCCCTGACCCGTCAGCGCAGCCTGCCGGGTAATATCCCCAGCGAGCTGAACGCCAGCTACTACGCCCAACGCACCAACGCCGGTCTGATCATCAGCGAAGCCAGCCAGGTCTGCCCCGAAGGCCAGGGCTATGCCTGGACCCCAGGCATCCACAACGACGCCCAGGTCGCCGGTTGGCAGCAGGTCACCCAGGCCGTACACCAGGCCGGCGGGCGGATCTTCCTGCAGCTTTGGCATGTGGGCCGTATTTCCCATCCGCTGTTGCAGCCCAATGGCGCTGACCCGGTGGCCCCTTCGGCGATTCAGGCCAAGGCCGAGTGCTATGTGGTCGAGGCCGACGGCAGCCACCACAAGGCCGCCACCGCCAAGCCGCGCGCCCTCGAGCTGAACGAGCTACCGGGTGTAGTCGCCGCCTACGCCCATGGCAGCGCCAACGCGATCAAGGCCGGCTTCGACGGCGTGGAAGTGCATGCCGCCAACGGCTATCTGCTGGACCAGTTCCTCTGTTCCAACAGCAACCAGCGCAACGATGCCTATGGTGGCTCGGTAGAAAACCGCGCCCGTCTGGTGCTGCAAGTGGTCGATGCCGCCGTGGCCACGCTCGGTGACAGCCGCAAGGTCGGTATCCGCATCTCGCCCATGGGCACCTTCGGCGATGTTAACGATGCCAACCCGCTGGAGACCTTCAGCTACCTGGTCGCGCAACTCAACAGCCGCAACCTGGCCTACCTGCACGTTAACCGTCCGGACTGGCTCGGCGGCAGCTTCGAGGGCTACGACGCCTTGCTCCGCGCCCTGCGCGACCTGTACACCGGCACCCTGATCATCGCCGGCGGACAAACCGCCGAAAGCGGCGAACAAGCCGTCGCCGAAGGCCTGGCGGACCTGGTGGCCTACGGCCGCCCATATATCGCCAACCCGGACCTGCTGGCCCGCTTCCAGGCCGGCGCCGAGCTCAACGCGCTGGACGGCAGCACCCTGTATGGCGGTGGTGCGGCGGGTTATACCGATTACCCAGCCCTTAACTAGCCGAGCCTTAACGCCAGCCCCACAAAAAAGGCGCAGAGCCTAAGCCCTGCGCCTTTTTTGTCCATCTTGCCAGTGCAGATCAGCGCTTGTCTTTGCGCTTCTTCTCGGCTTTCTTGTGGTGCGTCATCAAGCGGCGCTTCTTGTTGACCTGGCGGTCAGTGAGG
>DAITLT010000319.1:0-3920 GCA_036835505.1 Pseudomonas sp. | reverse complement strand
AAACAGCCTGTCCCGCTGGCCGCCCCGCCGGCAACCCGGCAGAATGCCGGCATGCCCACCAGCCCCCACCACCCGCGCTGTTGTCAGCCGCTGTACGCCCATTGGCCCTTGCCCCAGGCGCTGGCCGGCGTGCAGTTGGTCAGTTGTGGCTTTGCGCCGAGCCTGCTGCAAGCGGATGACTTCGCCCTGAGCGGCATTGCCGCCGTAAAGGGCGCCAACAAACGCCAGGCCGAGTACCTCGCCGGGCGCCTGTGTGCGCGCCAGGCGTTGTTGCAATTGACCGGCACAGCCGCGGTGCCCGCCGTCGGCGCCGACCGAGCGCCGTGCTGGCCGGCTGGCGTGGTGGGTTCGATCACCCACGGCGACGGCTGGGCCGCTGCCGTAGTGGCGCATGCCGGCGACTATCAGGGCCTGGGTCTGGATGTGGAAAGCTGGCTAAGCCACGAACGCGCCGAACGCCTGGCCACGCAACTGCTGACTCCGGCCGAGCTGCAGCGCCTGGCGCAACTGCCCGAGCCTCAGCACGCCGCGCAGATCAGCCTGAGCTTTTCCCTCAAGGAAAGCCTGTTCAAGGCGCTCTATCCGTTGGTGCAGCAGCGTTTCTACTTCCAGGATGCAGAGCTCTTGAGCGCTGCCCAGGGGCGGGCCGAGTTGCAACTGCTGCGCGATCTCGGCCCCGAGTGGCCGGCCGGCAGCCGCTGCCAGGGGCAGTTCGTCGATCTCGGCACGCAGGTGCTGAGTCTGGTCAGCATTGACGCTTAAGTGGCCGTCTCGCCCTGCGCCTGCTGACGCGGCCAGACCAGGCTGAAACAGGCGCCGCCCAGCTCGCTGCTGCGCCCGACCAGCGCCCGACCGGCATGCCAGTAGATGATCCGCCGCACGATCGACAGGCCCAGGCCGTGACCACCGGAGGCGCGGGTACGGCTGTCGTCCAGGCGCAAAAACGGAGTAAACAGCCGCTCCCAGTCCGCCTCGGGCACGCCGGGGCCGTCGTCCTCGACATCCACCCGGCACTGCTCGCCCTGCAGCCGATAGCTGACTCGCACGCGAGTCTCCGCATGGCGCATGGCATTGTTCACCAGGTTCTGCAGGGCGCGGTGCAGGTAACGCTGCTCGCCATCCACCAGCACCGGCTCGGCGGCCGGGGCGCTGCCACACTGCAGGTGAATGCTCGGGCGCAGCGGCGCCTGCTCGCTGAGCACCTGGTCGAGCAAGGCGTCCAAGTCAACCCGCTGGAACCGCAGCGCCGGCTCGCCCTGCTCCAGGCGTGAATAGGTGAGCATCTCGTCCACCAGGCGGTCGAGTTCCTGAATATCGTGGTCCATGCCGTCCATGTACTTGTGCCGGGCGCTGACGCTTTGCGCATCGGCGATCATCTCCAGGCCAAAGCGCAGGCGCGCCACCGGCGTGCGCAGTTCATGGGACACCGCCCGAACCATCTCACGCTGGATGGTCAACAAGTGCTGCAACTGCCCGGCCATATGGTTGAAGGCCGCCGCCAGGCGCCCCACCGAGTCGGCGCCACGGGTCGGCACGCGGGTTTCCAGGCTGCCGGCGGCAATCCGTGTGGCGGCGCTCTCCAGGCCGCGCAAACGGCGCTCCAACTGGTGTACCAGCAGGTACACGGCCAGGCCGATCAGGCTCAGGGCCAGGGCCGCAATCAACACCAGCAGTTGCGGTGGCGCCGGGTTCATCAGTTGCAGCGGCCCCATCTCCAGCACCCAGGGGGTGTCCAGCAGGCCGGCGAAGATATGGATCGATTCGCCGTCCTTGCCCAGGGCCATCACCGTGTCGCCTTCATCGACCCGGCGGCGCTGGTCGTCATCCAGTTGCGCCTGGGCCAGGGTGATCAGCTTCAGCTCGAAGCCGAACTGCTTGCCCTCCTTGATCTGGCGCAGGCGCGCCGGCTGCTCGGCCACCGGGTAACGCACCAGCTCGTCGCTGAGCAGGTAAACGGTGGCGCGCGCCAGTTGCTCGCTGATCTGCTGCACCTCGCCGACCAGCACCAGGGTTTCCGGGCCGCTGAGCAGGCTGTAGACCCGCGACGGTTGCTGAGCCTCCTTGATCACCAGCACCTGGCCACGGCGCAGGCGCTCGCCGGCATGGCTGTCCAGGGGCAAATGCTCCAGCACCTGCAAATCCAGGGGGATGCCCAGCAGGCGCTCCCACTGCAGCAGGGCACGATGACGCTCGACCCGGTTCATCGGCTGGAGGTTATCGGCCATCAGGCGAAAGGTGCCGCGCGCCAGGCCCTCGCGGTACTCATCGCCACGCACCTGATTGACCAGATGCAGGGTCAGAAAACCGAGCAGCGCGACCAGCACCAGGGCCGCCAGCAGGCCGCCATAGATACGCAGGAAGATCGAGTTCACAGGGCCTGCGCCGCCTCGCGGACAAACAGATAGCCCTTGCTGCGCACGGTCTTGATCAGGCGCGGGTGCTCGGGGTCGTCGCCGATTTTCGGGCGGATGCGCGAGATGCGCACATCAATGGAGCGGTCCTGGCCGTCGTAGCCGATGCCGCGCAGGGCGGTGAAGATTTCCTCGCGCGAGAGGATGCGCCCACTGTTGGCCGCCAGCAGCCAGAGCAGGTCGAACTCGGCGCTGGTCAGCTCGATGCCACGGCCATGCAGCCACACCTCGCGCATGCGCTTGTCGATATGCAGGGGGCCGAACTCCAGGCGCTGGACCTCCACCGCCGGCGTTTCGCCGCTGCCTTCCTGGCGGCGCAGCAAGGCGCGGATATGGGCCAGCAACAGGCGCGGGCGCACCGGCTTGCACATATAGTCATCGGCGCCCAACTCCAGGCCCAGAACCTGATCGAGATCATCGGTGCGCGCCGTCAGCATCAGGATTGCCCCCGGATAATGCTGGCTGCGCAGCGTGCGGCAAATCGACAGGCCGTCTTCGCCGGGCAGCATCAGGTCGAGAATCACCAGGGCCGGCTGCTCGCGCAGAATCCGCGCCGCCGCCTGCGCGCCATCGGCCTCGATGGCCACCCGTAAGCCGTTGGCTTGGAGGTACTCGCGGGTCAGCTCGGCCAGACGCTGATCATCTTCGACGATAAGAATTTGCCAGCCTTGCTGCTCCACCACACTCACTCCTGCCACGGCCGCGCCCCGATCGAAACGCGCGACATTGTAACAACGCCCGGCGTTCTGCACAGCGCATGCCCGAAGCCTGGAAAAACACAACATATAGTGTTGCCCTGTGACGCCCTCGGCATCTGCAAAAGCCTCCTTGCAGACCGTACAACTGGCGACGAGTGGTCATCCCAGGGCAACCCCAAGGCCCATGCGGGTTGGCCAAAGTTACCCAAGGTTAACCCACAGGGTTATCCACAGGAGGCCTTTAACGGCTGTCTTGCAATGATCTGCCTGGCGCTCTATCTTGTATCCCCATCGCGCCAAACACCTATATGTTGGGTTTTGGTGACTTGCCGGACATAAATAGAATGCCCCACACTGGCCCTTTCGCAGGCCGGCTCCGGTGGTTTCAACCGCTCTTTGCATCAGCCATTCTGCGCCCCGCGCGGAATGCCAAACACCATGAAGAAACGCCGAGACAGCGGCTTTGCTGCGCCGCAGCGCCGATGTTGTGCGCCTAAATATTGTGGTTCTGGCCCCAAACGCCAGCACCTGTGACTTTTGAGCCAGGAAGGTGCTTGAGTCGTGCCCTTTCCGACCTCAATGACAACTTCCCGTGCGCCTGGCGTTGAGCCTGGCGCGTGGCGTTGTTGAAGTGATGAACGAACGGCCAGCACGCCAAGTGTCCAACCTAATAAATACAGAACACGGAGACATTGAATGCATACCGACAGCACTCGCGAGACGCTCAAGGCCAACGCGCCGCAAGCCGGCGACAGCCTTGACCTGGCCGCCACCGCGCCAGGTCAGCTGCGCGTGATCAAGCGTAACGGCA
>DAITLT010000318.1:0-3931 GCA_036835505.1 Pseudomonas sp. | reverse complement strand
CCAAGACCGCTGAGTTCAAAGCGCGCCTGGCCAAGGGCGAGACACTCGACCAGCTGCTCCCGGAAGCCTTTGCGGTGGCCCGCGAGGCGGGCAAGCGGGTGATGGGCATGCGCCACTTCGATGTGCAGTTGGTGGGCGGTATGACCCTGCACGAGGGCCGCATCGCCGAGATGCGCACCGGCGAAGGCAAGACCCTGGTGGCGACCCTGGCCGTGTACCTGAATGCCATCGAAGGCAAAGGTGTGCATGTGGTCACGGTCAACGACTACCTGGCCCGCCGTGACGCCAACTGGATGCGCCCGCTGTATGAGTTCCTCGGCCTCACCGTGGGTATCGTCACGCCGTTTATGGACCCCCAGGAAAAGCGCCTGGCCTACGCCGCTGACATCACCTACGGGACCAACAACGAATTCGGTTTCGACTACCTGCGCGACAACATGGCGTTCAGCCTGGATGAGAAGTTCCAGCGCGAGCTGAACTTCGCCGTGATTGATGAAGTCGACTCCATCCTGATCGACGAAGCGCGTACTCCGCTGATCATCTCCGGCCAGGCCGAAGACAGCTCCAAGCTCTACACCCAGATCAACCTGTTGATTCCGCGGCTGAAACTGCATCTCGAGGAAGAAGAAGGTGTGGTCACCCAGGAGGGTCATTACACCCTCGACGAGAAGACCCGCCAGGTTGAGCTGAACGAGCAGGGCCATCAATACATCGAGGAGTTGCTCACCGAAGCCGGCTTGCTGGCCGAGGGCGAGAGTCTGTATTCGGCGCACAACCTGGGCCTGCTCACCCACGTTTACTCCGGTCTGCGCGCGCACAAACTGTTCCACCGCAATGTCGAATACATCGTGCAGAAGGATCAGGTTCTGCTGATCGATGAGCACACCGGCCGCACCATGCCCGGCCGCCGTCTGTCCGAAGGCCTGCACCAGGCGATCGAAGCCAAGGAAGGTCTGCCGATCCAGGCCGAGAGCCAGACCCTGGCCTCGACCACCTTCCAGAACTACTTCCGTCTGTACAAAAAGCTCTCCGGCATGACCGGCACGGCCGACACCGAAGCCTTCGAGTTCCAGCAGATCTACGGCCTGGCCGTGGTGGTGATTCCGACCAACAAGGCCCTGGCGCGTAAGGACTTCAACGACCTGGTCTACCTGACCCAGGAAGAGAAGTACGCGGCGATCATTACCGACATCCAGGAATCGCTGGCCCAGGGCCGTCCAGTGCTGGTCGGCACCGCCACCATCGACAGCTCCGAGTACGTTTCGCAACTGCTGAACAAGGCCGGTATCGAGCACAAGGTACTCAACGCCAAGTTCCACGAAAAAGAAGCCGAGATCATCGCCCAGGCCGGTCGGCCGGGCGCGCTGACCATCGCCACCAACATGGCCGGCCGTGGTACCGACATCCTCCTGGGCGGTAACTGGGAAGTTGAAGTCGCGGCCTTGGAGAATCCGACGCCTGAGCAGATCGCGCAAATCAAGAGCGACTGGCAGAAGCGTCACCAGGACGTGATCGCTGCCGGTGGCCTGCATGTGATTGCCTCCGAGCGCCACGAATCGCGGCGTATCGACAACCAACTGCGTGGTCGCGCCGGCCGCCAGGGCGACCCAGGCTCGAGCCGGTTCTACCTGTCGCTGGAAGACAGCCTGATGCGCATCTTCGCCTCCGACCGGGTGAAGAACTTTATGAAGGCCCTGGGCATGCAGGCCGGCGAAGCCATCGAGCATCGCATGGTCACCAACGCCATCGAAAAAGCCCAGCGCAAGGTGGAAGGCCGCAACTTCGACATGCGTAAGCAGTTGCTGGAATTCGACGACGTGGCCAACGAGCAGCGCAAAGTGATCTATCACATGCGTAACAGCCTGCTGGCGGCGCAGGACATTGGCGAAACCATCGCCGAGTTCCGCGCAGAAGTGCTGGAGCAGAGCATCAACCAGCACATCCCGCCGCAATCCCTGGCCGAGCAGTGGGATCTGCCGGGCCTGGAGCAGGCGCTGTACAGCGATTACGGCCTGCGTTTGCCGATCCAGCAATGGCTCGACGAGGACGACAACCTGCACGAAGACGGCGTGCGTGCGCGCATCAGCGAGCAGTTACTGGCCGCCTATCAGGAGAAGGAAGAGCAGGCCGGCGCCGAGACCCTGCGCACCTTCGAGAAGCAGATTCTGCTGCGCGTGCTCGATGACCTGTGGAAAGACCATCTGCAGACCATGGACCACCTGCGCCACGGCATTCACCTGCGCGGCTATGCGCAGAAGAACCCCAAGCAGGAGTACAAGCGCGAGTCGTTTACCCTGTTCCAGGAGCTGCTGGCCTCGATCAAGCGCGACACCATCCGCGTGCTGTCCCATGTCCAGGTGCGTCGTGAAGACCCGGCCGAGGAAGAGGCACGCCTGCGCCGCGAAGCCGAAGAGCTGGCCAAGCGCATGCAATTCCAGCACGCCGAGGCGCCGAGCATGGTTGCCCCTGAGGCCGAGCAGGCCGAAGAAGGCGAAGCCGTTAGCGTGGCCGAACCGGTGCGCAACGAGCCGAAAATCGGCCGCAACGAAAGCTGTCCGTGCGGCTCGGGGAAAAAATACAAGCACTGCCACGGGCAAATCAGCTAAGGCTGCGTAGTCGCGCAGCTCCGCTCCGGTAACAGCGACGCACACTTGGCGCGTTGTGCGGTTGCTGGGCCCATATTCGATAAGGAGTTCACTGTATGGCTGTTGGTCTTGGTCCTCTGCCTACCCTGCATCCGGTTGCCGGTTTTCAACTGGGCATTGCCTCTGCTGGCATCAAGCGCCCAGGGCGCAAAGATGTGGTGGTGATGCGCTGCGCCGAAGGCTCGCGGGTGGCGGGTGTGACCACCACCAATGCGTTCTGCGCGGCGCCGGTGATTGTCACCCGTGAGCGCCTGCAAGGCGCGGTGCGTTACCTGCTGACCAACACCGGCAACGCCAACGCCGGTACCGGCGCCGAGGGCCTGGTCAATGCCAGGCGCGCGTGCGCCACCCTGGCGCAGTTGACGGGCGTGGCCGAGACGGCTGTGTTGCCGTTCTCCACCGGGGTGATCGGTGAGCCGCTGCCGGTTGAGAAAATCGAAGGCGCCCTGCAAGCCGCCCTCGACGACCTGCACGAGAATCACTGGGCTGAAGCCGCCATCGGCATCATGACCACCGATACCTTGCCCAAGGGCGCCAGCCGCCAGTTCGAGCACGAGGGTGTGACCGTCACCGTGACCGGCATCAGCAAGGGCGCCGGCATGATTCGGCCCAACATGGCGACCATGCTCGGCTACATCGCCACCGACGCCAAGGTGGCGGCCGAGGTGCTGCAGGACCTGGTGCGTGATGCGGCGAACAAGTCGTTCAACCGCATCACCATCGACGGCGATACCTCAACCAACGACTGCTGCCTGCTGATTGCCACCGGCCAGGCGCCGTTGGCGGAAATCAGCGAGAGCCGCGGCGAGTTGTTTGCCAAGCTCAAGCAGGCGGTATTCGCGGTGTGCATGGACGTGGCTCAGGCCATCGTCCGTGATGGCGAGGGCGCGACCAAGTTCGTCACCGTGCAGGTTAATGGCGGCGGCACGCATCAGGAGTGTCTGGATGTCGGCTATGCCGTGGCCCACTCGCCGCTGATCAAGACCGCGCTGTTTGCCTCCGACCCGAACTGGGGACGCATCCTCGCTGCGGTCGGCTATGCCGGCGTGGCTGATCTGGATGTGAGCAAGATTGACGTGTTCCTCGGCGAGGTGTGCATCGCCAGCCAAGGCGGGCGTGCCGCCAGCTATACCGAGGAGCAGGGCGCAGCGGTGATGGCCGAAGCGGAAATCACCATCCGTATCGAGCTGGGGCGTGGCGATTGCAGCGAAACCATCTGGACCACCGACCTGTCCCACGAGTATGTGCGGATCAACGCCGAGTACCGCTCCTGATCGGTATTGGCG
>DAITLT010000317.1:0-3933 GCA_036835505.1 Pseudomonas sp. | reverse complement strand
TGGCCGAGCCGCTGGTCAGCCATGCCAAGCCGCAGAGCCTGGCATTTTTGATCGGCCCCGAGGGCGGCCTCAACGACGCCGAAGTGAACCTGGCCGTTACCGCCAACTTCCAGGCCGCACGCCTGGGGCCACGGGTGCTACGCACGGAAACCGCCGCCGCCGTGGCGCTCAGTGTCGCTCAGCAACTGTGGGGCGATTTCTAGGGCGCCACCCCCGCCGCATGCGCGTGACGCGCAAACACGCGCAAAACACCGCCGCAGGCTCAGCGGGGCATAACAGTTATGGAGCGATTTCCAGCCGCAACTGTCGCTATTCTGATCGCATAGGCCCGTGTCTTGGCCTATCGTTTGCTTGCTTAATCCCATCGTAACGGCCTGATCCAGGCCGTCGCGAGGCTGGCTTATCCGCCATAACAATAACGATGCAGCCACCATCCCTGGCTGTCACAGACCCTGGAGTAATGCGGCATGAATGAACTGGTCAATAGCATTAACGGCGTGATCTGGAGCCCGGCGCTGATTTATCTGTGCCTGGGCGTGGGTCTGTATTTCTCCCTGCGCGGACGCTTCCTGCAGGTGCGCCACCTCAAGGAGATGCTCAAGCTGATGTTCACCGGCAAGACCGACGAACACGGCGTCAGCTCATTCCAGGCCCTGACCATGACCCTGGCCGGCCGCGTGGGCACCGGCAACATCGCCGGCGTGGCCACCGCGATCACCTTCGGCGGCCCCGGTGCGGTGTTCTGGATGTGGATGGTGGCCTTCCTCGGCGCCAGCTCGGCCTTCGTCGAGTCGACCCTCGGTCAGGTCTACAAAGAGAAGATCGACGGCCAGTACCGCGGCGGCCCGGCGTTCTATATCGAGAAGGGTCTGGGCATGAAGTGGTATGCGTGGATCTTCGCCATCGCCACCATCATTGCCTGCGGCCTGCTGCTGCCGGGCGTACAGGCCAACTCGATCGCCTCCAGCGTGGAAATGGCCCTGGGCATCCACCCCAACACCACCGCCGCCGTGCTGGCGATCATGCTCGGTTTCATCATCTTCGGCGGGGTCAAGCGCATCGCCAGCTTCGCCGAGGTGGTGGTGCCGTTTATGGCCCTGGGCTACATCATCGTCGCCTGCATCGTGGTGATGCTGAATATCGAGCAACTGCCGGCGGTCATCGTGCTGATCTTCAAGAGCGCCTTCGGTCTGGATGCCGGCTTCGGTGCCATCCTCGGTCTGGCCATCATGTGGGGCGTGAAGCGCGGTGTGTACTCCAACGAAGCCGGCCAGGGCACTGGCCCGCACGCCTCGTCGGCCGCCGCGGTCAGCCATCCGGCCAAGCAAGGCCTGGTGCAAGCCTTCTCGGTGTACGTGGACACCCTGTTCGTCTGCTCGGCCACCGCCTTTATGCTGCTGATCACCGGCCAGTACAACGTCCAGGGGCCCACGGGTGAAGCGATGTTTACCGGAATTGCCGGCGTCGCCGCCGGCCCCGGTTATGTGCAGACGGCGATGGAAAACATCATGCCCGGCTTCGGCTCGGTGTTCGTGGCTGTGGCGCTGTTCTTCTTCGCCTTCACCACCATCGTTGCCTACTACTACATCGCCGAAACCAACATCGCCTATATCAACCGCAAGGTGAATCGGCCCTGGCTGACCGTGGTGCTCAAATTCGCCCTGATCGCCGCCACCGTCTACGGCACGGTCAAGACCGCCGACCTGGCCTGGGGCCTGGGCGATATTGGCGTCGGCCTGATGGCCTGGCTGAACATCATCGCCATCATCCTGATGCACAAGACCGCCTTCGTCTGCCTGCGTGACTACGAGGCGCAACAAAAACTCGGCCTGGACCCGGTGTTCCATCCAGAAAAACTCGGGATCAAGAATGCCGACTACTGGGGCGGCCACCGCTCGGAAGACAACCTGCAGGCCGAACTGGCCGAGCAGGGCAACGCTGCGCTTGACGCCAAACCCTAAGCCCTAGAAACAAAAAGCCCCGCTACTCAGCCGACCCTTGCGGGTTGTCCTGGGTAGCGGGGCTTTTGTTTGGCCGCGACGAATCAGATCAGGCCAGCATCCACCAGCATCTGCTCCAATGCCATCAGATCAGGAATCTTCAGCACGCTGTCAGCGAGGCTCACCGCGTCTAGCTCCAAGGGCGCCAGCGGCACATTGGCGCGCGCGAGGCTGCTGTCCAGCTTGACCGAGCGCGGAATGCCCTGCACCAGCAGCGCCAGAAACTTCACATGGGGGCGCCCGCCCAGGGCGTTGATCACCGCCACCCGAGCATTGCTGCCGACCTCGGCCTGACCGCCGGCGGCCGCCTCGAACGACAGCAAGGGCAGGCGCAGGTCGCGCCAGGCCACCTGACCGAGCATCCACGCCGGCATGCCGGGGGTTGCCAGCGGCGCGCGGTAGGGCATCAGCTCGGCCAGGGCAACGTTGGGCAACAACAGGCTGCGATCACTCAGGGGCACCACCAGCCCGGTCAGGCTGCTGGCGGCAGTAGGGGTAGCGGCTACGGCTTGACTCATGACGACTTCCTAGTTGGCAGTTCTAAGCACACTGACCGGCCAGATAATTGACCAGGGCCTCGGCCAGCTCCCGCGGCGAGCCGCTGAACTGGCTGTAGCCACCTTCACGCAGGCTGTCGGGCATGCTCGCGCAGGCACAGCTATCGGCCCGCTGGGTCCAGATTTCCCCGCCCTGGCGGCGCACATAGGCCGCCGCGGCGCTGCCGTCGCTGCCCATGCCACTGAAGGCCAGCACACCGCACTGAGCGCCGAAATGCTGGGCCAGGTTGAGCATCATCTGATCGATCGACGGGCTGTAGGGCTCCGGCCAGGCGCGCTCGGCAATCGCCATGGCACCGTCATCGGCAAACCCCAGCTCAAAACTGATCGGCGCCACCACCACTTCGCCACAGCGAATGGCGTCGCCCTGGCGGGCCTGATTGACCTGCCACTGGCTGTGGCGACCCACCGCCTGGGGCAGGCTGGCCTCGAAGCTGGCATCGATATGCTGGGCATAAACGAAACCGATCGGCAGGCCACCAGGCAACGCGTCGAGGAACTCCTTGACCGCCGCCGGGCCGCCCATGGAGGCAGCCAGCAGCCACACCTGACGCGCCGGCTCACCGGCGGCCAGGGGCATGTCGGCGAGCGCCTTGGGCAACTCCAGGCGCGCCGGTCGGGCGGCATCGGCGAGCAGCGCAGCGAGGCTGCGACCGACGCCCTGGGCCGGATCACCGACCAGCTTCTTCAACTTGCCGAACAGGCGCCGTTCCCAGCGCGGGTAGTTTTCCGAATGCCGCTCGGGGGCGTGGCCCTCGCCAAACAGCACCGGGGCGCTGGCGTGCTCCAGCAGGTTATCGACCAGCGGCGAATCTTCCGACTGCGCCAGGTCCACCAGCCACAGGTCGGTCTCGCACGCGGCCAGGGCCGCCTCATCGACACGCGCCGGGTCACTGTTGAGCACCACGGTGTAACCATTGCCGACCAGGGCCTGCTGCAACACATGGCGCTGCAGCGAGGTATCGGCGAGGACGGCAATGCGTGCGGCAGCTTGCTCAGTCATGTTTTTTAACCAATTGCTGAATGGTTTCAAGCAACAGGGATTCCTGATACGGCTTGCCCAGGTACTCGTTGACGCCAATCGCCATGGCCCGTTCGCGGTGCTTACTGCCGCTGCGCGAGGTAATCATGATGATCGGCAGGTCTTGCAGGCGCTCGTCGTGGCGCACCAGGGTGGCCACTTCGAAACCGTCCATGCGTGGCATTTCGATGTCCAGCAACATGATGTCGGGCTTGCGCTCCTGCAACTGGGCGATGGCATCCACCCCGTCCTTGGCGGTCAGCACGTTCATGCCGTTGCGTTCCAGCAGGCGGCTGGTGACCTTGCGCACGGTGACCGAATCGTCGACCACCATGACCAGGGTCGGCCGATCCGC